>JADFSQ010000068.1 GCA_022560715.1 Bacteroidota bacterium | reverse complement strand
CGTTATGATTACAAGTATAGAAGATAAAAACGGAACGATATTATTTCAGTTAACTCCAGAAACCAAAGATGTATTAAGCGAAGAAGTCGCTTATGTAATGGTTAATTTATTGGAAGGCGTTACACAATATGGTTCAGGAGTACGGTTAAGAACAAAAGGAGCAGATGCTTATCGTGCCGATTTCAGAGAAATAATTACAGGGTATCCGTATGAGTTTACAAACCCAATTGCCGGAAAAACTGGCACGACACAAAACCAAAGTGATGGTTGGTTTATGGGCATGGTACCAAATCTCGTTACAGGAGTTTGGGTTGGTGCCGAAGACAGAGCAGTACATTTTTCTTCGATTACTTACGGTCAAGGCGCAGCAATGGCATTGCCTATTTGGGCTTTGTATATGAAGAGTTGTTATAACGATACCGAATTAAATATATCGACAGAAGATTTTGAAAAACCTGATAATTTGTCTATTGAGCTTGACTGCGAAAAATATCAAGGTAATTTAAAAAAGAAAGGAATAACAGATGATGATCCCAGAAATAGATTTTTGACACACCACACCTTGAACTTTGTCACCTTGAGCGCAGTCGAAAGGTTGTTTTCAGTATTTTCCTAATAATATTCTACTCTAATTTGTGTTAACAAAACGTTAAAAAAATAATATAATTTACAACCTAATTACGGTTTTTCCGTACTCTTTATATATAGCAGTGCTTACAGGCTTAAAATTAGTTAATAAACTTATTAACAATTACTTACGTGAAAAATAAATAAAAAAAATTGCAATTTCATTTTTTTTTTTACTTATATTTGACTTGTTCAAGGCAGATTTTTAATTAATTTAAGTCTGTAAAAAATGATGTTTTGAGCAATTTTGTTGCAACCTAGCAAGTGCTTGCTTTTTTTATTCTCCCTTATAGCAAATTAGCAATGTAACGCATTAGGTTTTTAGACTTGGCTTTATGTATTTAGACTTATACAGACTTAATAACAGATTTTGGATTTTTAGGCTTAACCAAAATAGTAGACTTAAAAAACAGACTTAAGAAAACTATTTATTAATCAACCTACGCCTTAAAATTAAAATGGGCAATAGGTTTAAGTCTTTAAATTATGAAAAATTTATTTTTTGTATTAGCATTTATGCTAATTGGAACATCTTTTGCTACGAATGGAGTAGAAAAGGGTTTAACTTATGATGTTGAGGAAACTGTGGAAGTGATTAATTCTATAGAATCATCTAACTCTATAGAATCAGAAAATATTATTATTGTTAGATGCTGTACTGTAGAAGAAGATGGTATTTCTGTAAAAGTATGTGGAGGTTCAGACCCATGTGCTGTAGCTGAAAAAATTCTAGATATCTTTATGGAGTAGCAGTAATATTTTAAATTTTTAATAACTACAAAGAGCTGGAGTTTCTTCGGCTCTTTTAATTTCCTAAAAAAAATGAAAAAAATAATATTAATCCTACTTTTTTTATCACAAAATTTAATATCACAAAATAAGCATCAATTATTTGTTTTTGAAGAAATTCAAAATGAACTTATCTCTACAAAATTACTATATATTAATCTAAACAAAAGTCTTTGGTTACAAAATAGTGATACGAAAATAATTGAATCTAAAAAAGACGAATCAGTTATGTACAAACCTTCGAAAAATAAGAGTAAATACATCCTTTTTAAAAATCTTAAAAAGTCAGAAATTTATCATAATTATAAATTACTAAGTAAGGTGTTTTATGTAAAAGATTCTTTATCTAATATGAAATGGAATTTAATAGACTCTACCGAAGTCGTTTTAGGTTACAACTGCCAAATCGCAAAAACAAAATTTAGAGGTAGGGAATATTTTGCTTCTTTTACATCTGAAATCGCAATACAAAATGGACCATGGAAATTTCACGGATTACCAGGAATGATTTTAAAAGTAGTTTCTGACGAGAATGATGAATTCTATAAAATGGAATGCATTGAAATTAAGCTACATAACGAGAATATAGAAAGTAGATATCAAAAATTTATCGAGAAAAATAAATTTATTACTTGGGAGCAGTTAGAAAAAACATTTCTTCGAATTATGGACAATGTTATTAAGAAATTAAAAACCAGTTATGAAACTTCTGATGCAGGAGAATCAACAGTTACTATTAAGGTAAAAAACAGAAAAGAAATAATTAGTGAGAAGTTTCAGTTAAAAGAGGGCGTAACAACAGATTTCTAATTGAATACTTATTTAGAGAAGTAATCTTTTAAAGTAATTTAAGACTGCTATGCAAAGTATATAAAACCTTTTTTGAAGAAGACGATGATGGTGGCTCCACATAATATTAAAATAACTAAAAAAAAGGAGATATTTAATGAAAAAGCACAATCTTCTGGAATTATGATAGAAATGTAACGCCTATTTACAAGACCAAAACTCAATTGTAGTATAGTATTATGAAATCATTTTCTGTATTTAAAAATGATAAAAATAAACAACAACGTGGTGCAACTAATCACTTAGGCTTACTAATGCAAAAATCAAGTTGTATGAAAAACATAGTTTTGTTAGTTATATTAATTATGTGTTTCCAACATAATATTTTAGCTCAATTGCAAGGAAAAATAAAGTATATTCAAGATTTTAAACTTTCCGAAAAATCGTATCCAATTTACAGAGAAAATGTATTGATTGTAGATGACTCAATTACTTTATTTGTACAAGAAAGCATAAACAATTATGAAAGAGTAACTCGCAATGATGAAGGGAGAGTAGCAATTAGAATTACGCCTGACGGTAAAGACAAGAAATATGTATATAAAAACTTCAAAACAAATAAAATATACACAAATTATATTATATTAAACAAGTATGTATTACAGCGAGATTCGTTAAATATCTTTAACTGGAGAATAATTGATAAGTTTAAAGAAATAAATGGTTACAAGTGCCAAAAAGCTACAACAACCTTTAGAGGCAGAAATTATATTGCCTATTTTACCGAGTCGATACCAATTTCTTCTGGTCCTTGGAAATTTGGAGGTTTACCAGGTCTTATTTTAGAAATTATTGATGACGAAAATAAGATAAAAATGACAGCAATATCTACTTTTGGGCAACTTACCGAGGTTGATGAAAAAACACTAAAAAACACAATTGTAAAAAAGAATAAGTCTGTAAATTGGGAGGGTTTTAAGAAAAAATATATTCAAGCACATAAGAACTTTACACGAAGTATGAATTCTAAATTTCAAAACTCTAAAGTAGAGTTTAATATTAGTAGCAATGGTAAAATTCCAATGGGATTTGAAATTTTTAATGTGGAATGAAATTTTATTATTTAGTAATACTCCTATTCTCTATAAACTCATTTTCTCAAACTATAAACGGCACTTTTTCAGATAATGAACATACTACTGTTTACACAGCAAATATTTTAATAAAAGAAGCCAACAACCCTAAAAGTATTAAAGAATATATAATTGCGAGAAATGGAGGGTTTACTATTAATTTAAAAAAAGATTATCAAGAAATTTTAATAGAAGTTGTTGCCAATGGTTATTTTAAAGAAACCTACATTATAGAAAACCCTCAAAAAGATAAAACCTACAACATTAATTTTATCTTAAAAAAAGACAATGTAACCAAACTTGACGAAATAATAATAAAAGCAAAAAAACGTTCTTTTATCATAAAAAAAGACACTGTTAAATACAATGTTGCTGCGTATCGAGATGGTTCAGAAAGAAAAATTGAAGACCTCATAAAAAAACTCCCAGGTATTGAAGTAAACACAAGTACTGGTGAGATAAAGTACAAAGGTAAATCGGTAGAAACTGTATTGTTAGAAGGCGATAACCTTTTTGGCTACAATTACTCACTTGGCACAAAAAACATAAATGTAGATATGGTAGAGCAAGTGCAAGCCATAGAAAACTACTCCGAAAACCCGCTTTTAAAAGGCATTGAAGCTGGTAATAAAGTAGTATTAAACCTAAAATTAAAAAAAGGGAGATTAGATTTTTCGGGAAATATAGACTTAGGTCTTGGTGTTTTTGAAACAGGAAAACAAGCATTGAACATTAACACCAACATTTTGGGCATTACAAAAAACTATAAATCTTTTGCCACATTGGCATATAATAATATAGGTATTAACCATTCGCCTTTTGACTATTTTGGGTTTAGTATTAATTTAGAACAACTTAAAGAAAAAGATTTCTTTGCTCGAAAAATCATTCCAGAAACACGTTTTTCGAACACCTTAGATAATAAAAGAGTAAATATTAACAATCAATATTTTGGAAATTATAATGCCATTTTTAAAATAAATAAACGCCTAAAAGTAAAAACAAATCTATATTATATTAACGATAAAATTACAAGCCAGCAATTGTTTGAAAATCAATATACTATTAATGAAGAATCTTTTACAACAACCGACAATACTGTTATAACTAAAAAACCAAAACAATATCGTGGCGACCTGGAAATTAAATACAACTCTTCAAAAACCTCGTTGCTTGAATATAATTTACGCATACGACAAGAAAATATAAAAACGCTTTCAACAGTAATTTCAAATAGCAACACTAATTTTGAGTCGTTGCTTAATTCTAAAGATTTTTATTTAAAACAAAAACTACTTTACACTAAAAAACTTTCAGACAAAAAGGCGTTTCAGTTTTTAGTGTTTCAATCTACTAATGATGTTCCGCAGACTTATCAGATAAGTCCTTCAGTTATTAATTCGGTTAATTTTGATAATAATGTGCAAAAAAGTAATTTCAAAAAAAACTATCTCGAAACACAAGCAACGCTTTTGGGTTCGACCTCAAAAAGTAATAAATACACATTTTCGGTTGGTGGTGTTTTAGATAATAACAAACTTCAATCTGAATTATTGAATGAAAATTCAACAGAAAGCATTATAGTAGAAAACGGTATAAACGACTTAAAATATTCAAAAAAAACGATATATCAGTTAGGTGCTTATCATTACAGCATTGGTAAATGGAAATTCTCGCCATCATACTCAATGAGTTATCTAAATCAAGAAATTAACGTTATAGAAAACAACTCTAAAAACACACAGGTAGATTTTATTTTTGAACCTTCATTAAATATTCGGTATCGTTTAAATAGTGTTTCATCCTTATCAGCAAACGCAGGTTTTAATAAAAATCCTAAAGCAGAAAGGTATCTTTTTCTAAACCAAATTCTAATAAATAACCGAACAACAATAAGCAATACACCAAGTTTAAAGTTGCAAGAATCATTAAATTATGGACTGTTTTACTACTTAAATGATTTATACAATTTGCTTGAAATAAACGCAGGTGTAAATTATGGAAAAACAACAGGAAACTTTTTTACAAATACTATAATTAACGAGAATACGACCCAAATCAACTATTTTTATCTACCACAAGATAATAGTAATTTGAGTTTTAATTTTCTAGTAGCCAAGTATATTCCGTTTTTAGAATCTACTATAAAATTACGTTCTAATTATTCCATTTCAGAATATAGAAATATTGTAAATAATTCAGAATTAAGAAACAATAAAGGTCAGTTTTTAAATACAGAACTATTTATGAAAACGGCATTTGATGGGTTTATAAATTTTGAAAACACTATCAACTTTTCCAAATCAATTTCTCAAAGTCAAGGTAGCAATCAATTTATTAACGAATCATTAAACAACACTTTTAAAATTATATTAAAGCCTAGCAAAAAATGATTTGTTTTACTATCATCAGATTATTTTTTGCCAAGCCGAGAAAACAAATCAGAAAACTATATGTTTCTCGATGCTACATTTAGGTACAGACCAAAAAATAAAAAACTTGAATTTAGTTTTGTTGCAAAAAACTTGCTAAACGAAGATAATTTTGAGCAAATACAAACAACCGATTTTTCAACAAATATTTATAGAACAAATATTTTACCGAGATATTTTTTGCTTAATATGACATATAATTTTTAATTCAATTTCTGCACTAACAACCAAGCATCATTATTGTGTTCTCTGCGTATTTTGTAAAGAGAACGTTGCGCTTCAACTCTTGTCTCGTAACTGGAATAAACAACTTGGTGTAAACCGTATTTGTTTTTACCAATTTTTCTGGCGTTGTAGCCTAAAGTTTGAAGTTGTTTTAGTTTTCTCGTAGAATTTTCTTCAATACGAAACGCACCAGCAACAATATGATAATTTCCACTTTGTTTAGCAACATTTAATGTTATAGTTGGTAGCGGATTATTGATAATAAAAGTAGCTTCCTGAATTTTGTTATCAAGCTGTGTATTGGCTTCCTCTTGTGCTAATTGGTTGTGTTGTTCAATTTGTCCAACATAATAATTAGAAGCCATAAAACCTCCAATGGATAAAGCAATAACTGCAACTGCAGCATATTTTAAATAAGGTCTTGCTTTTCTTTTTTCTGAAGTAATTGTTAACGGAATAACGTTTTCAATGGTTTCAACCTCTTGTTTGTAAACTTCGCGAGTTATATTAGGCGATACAAATTGTGTTAAACCAAACGCATCGGTTAAATAATTTAAGTGATATGAAGGTTCAAATGTTAGATTTCCTTCTTTATTTAAAGACACATTACCAATATTATTAAAACGGATGGTTTCACCTTCGAGTAAAGAAGATTTTAAAGCCTTTGTTCTTTTTGCAATTTTTTTAACAGCATCTTCATAAGGTGTTTTTTCAACATCAGCAATATAATTTGCCAAAAGCCCATCGTTGTGTTTTAATTGCTGGTTAAAAGACAACACTTTTTTTGGAGGATAAAAAGAATTCGTCCTTTCATTGATTTTTGCAGAAGTGGTTTGCGTTAAAAAAGCACCGAATTCTGGTACAATAACGCATTCGTATCTGTATAATAAATCGCTTATGTAAGCCTCTAATTGCATGTAAACAAAGTTAAAAAATTTTATGTGCTGAAAAAAAATTGATTGAACTATTTATTAACACTCTAAATTTTAGTTTCTTGTATGCTGTAAAACAAAGGAATATATGACTGAAAATAAATTGCTTTATGCTTTAGCACTTCAAAATGTTTCCAAAATCGGAGATATAACAGCCAAAAAGCTGATTCAGCATTGTGGTTCTGCAGAAGCAGTTTTAAAAGAGAAGAAAAATAATTTACTTAAAATTGATGGTATTGGCAGTATTTTGATAGGCGATTTGTTTAGCAAACATCATTTAATCGAAGCCGAACAGGAATTGAAATTTATTCGTGCGAATAAGATTGTCTGTCATTATTTTACAGATGAAGACTACCCTGAAAAATTAAAACATTGTGTTGATGGTCCAATAATATTATTTCAATCTGGGAATATTAATCTTAAACAGCAACGCATCATAAGTATAGTTGGAACACGAAAAATAACAACGCACGGCATTGCTGTTTGTGAAAGCTTGGTTGAAGCATTGGCACCTTTCAATCCTGTAATAGTTTCTGGTTTAGCTTATGGTACAGATATTACTGCACAAAAAGCAGCGTTGAAACATAATTTACAAACTATAGGCTGTTTGGCACATGGTTTAAACCAGATATATCCTAAAGTTCATAAAAAGTATGTTGTAGATATTGAACGCAATGGCGGGTTTTTTACAGATTTTTGGAGTACTGATGAGTTTGACAGGAATAATTTCTTAAAACGAAACAGAATTATTGCTGGATTAAGCGAAGCGACTATAATTATAGAATCTGCTGAAAAAGGCGGAAGTTTGGTTACTGCAGATATTGCAAATTCATATAACCGAGAAGTATTTGCAGTTCCAGGACGTATTACTGATACGCAAAGTGTAGGTTGTAATAACCTGATAAAGCATCAAAGAGCACACGTATTGACTAAACCTGAAGATGTACCATATATTTTAAATTGGCTTATTGAAAGCGAAAAAATGCCAATACAAAAGAAATTGTTTGTAGAACTTGATGCCGACGAAAAAGTGGTTTATAATTTTTTAAATGACAACGGAAAAGAACTATTAGATATGATTGCCTTAAAATGTGATATGCCAACCTTTAGAATTGCTTCAATCTTGCTCAATATGTAACTTAAA
>JADFSQ010000067.1 GCA_022560715.1 Bacteroidota bacterium | reverse complement strand
GAATTATTAGTTGGAAAACATTGCCAGGAGGAGGCACAACCGATTATGCTATTGAGATATTTCACAAAGCACTTAAAAATGAAGAATACGAATGTTATATCGCTGAAGATACCGAACTGCCAATGATGTATATGGACGATGCGATTAATGCAACAATTAGTATTATGAATGCAGATAATGAGTCTATAAAGATTAGGTCTTCTTATAATCTTGCTGCAACAAGCTTTACGCCAAAACAGATTTTTGAATCTATAAAAAAACGTATTCCTGATTTTTCAATGACGTATAACCTGGATTTCAGGCAACAAATTGCTGCTTCTTGGCCACAATCAATAGACGATTCTAAAGCTCGTGAAGACTGGAATTGGTGTCATGATTTTGAATTAGAAGATATAACCAAAGAAATGTTAAAGCAATTAAAAAGAGATTTTTAAAACATCTTAAGTCTAAAATAAAGCTAACACATAAATGTTAATAAAATTATTATTTTGTGAATAGAATTAGAGTAAAGAAATATATTAAATGTGTCAAGTATAACATTGGTTAGTAATAAAATATAGATATTGAGAATTGACTTTGTTTTAGTAATTGGTATATTTGATTTATAAATTAAGTAAGATTTTATGCTTTTTAATACAACTTCATGTCCGTCTTTAAATACTAAAAAAAACACTTGTGAGAATTGTGCTAAAAGAGATTATTCTCTTTTAAACGAATTAAGTTATGATGAACTGAAAATATTAAACAAGAACAGATATATAGTTTCTTATAAAACAGGTGAAACTATCTGTAAAGAAGGTACAAAGCCTTTAGGTTTAATTTGTTTAAATAAGGGGAAAGTAAAAATTATTAGGAGAAGTGATAACGGAACGGAACTAATTGTTGCATTAAAAAAACCGGTAGATTTTATTGGTTTTCGTGCTTTAATGAGTGACAACATTTACTTATCATCAATTATTGCTTTAGAGGAAGTTGAAGTTTGTATAATTGATAAAACAGACTTTTTCAAAGTTATAGAAGCCAACAAACAACTTGCCTTTAAAATAATTAATTTATTTGCTCAAGAATTGAATGAATTGGATAACCGTATGTTCAACAATATTCATAAGCATATAAGAGCACGTATGGCAGATGCCTTGCTTTTAATTGATGAAGTTTATGGCACTTATCCAAATGGTACATTAGCAGTTTTATTAAAGCGACAGGATCTTGCTGCCTTATCAAATATGACTGCGTCAAATGTGAGTAGAGTTCTTTCTTCTTTTTCTAAAGAAAACTTAATTGAAACCAATCAACGAGATATAAAAATTAAAAACCTAAAGGCATTAAAGGATTTAAGTGTTTTTGGGTAGAAATAATTTTTAGATTAACATTTTCTCAAAATTAAAACCTTTTTTATTTATTTTGTCTTATTTATGTCTGAGCAACTTATAAATAGATTTGTTGATAGTTGCTTATAATTAACTTCATATGCTTTAGTATAATTTGTTATAGAACACATTCTTTTGTGTTGTATAACATTGTTTCTAAAGCTGTCTATCTGTTCCTTTGGGCTATTAATTTTACTTAATATTTTAATTGTATCTCAATGAAGAAAGAATATTCATTTAATAATAGTTCAAAGGGAAGTCTGAATTTCTTTATGCAAACTAAAAATTGGTGGAAACCATTATTGTTCATCCTTATCATTAGCATTGCTGGAGTCGGGTTGATTGGGTATCAAACCTATAGTGAAGCACCACCAATGACTGGTTTTCAAACGAATTCGGGAGAATATCTAATAACCAAGTCAACTATTGAAGATGGGCAAGAGGTATTCCACAAGTATGCATTGATGGAATATGGATCATTTTTTGGCGACGGTGCTCAAAGAGGACCAGATTATACTGCTGAAGCATTGCATCAGGTCGTGCTGTTAATGACTGAATACCTTGCAGAAGAATTTAGAAAGGAAAATGGGCGGGAACTTTCGGATATGGAATTGAAAATCATAAAGGAGAATGTAAAAGATGAAATAAAGGAAAACAGATATGATGAGAAGGAGAATGTTGTCACATTATCAGATGCACAAGTTTATGCATTAAAAGGATTAAGGGAATATTATACTAATGTTTTTATCGATGCTAATACAGATGATTCTTTTCCGCCAGAAGGATACATCTCAGACAGGCAAGAAGTTTCGGATTTAAGTGATTTCTTTTTTTGGGGAGCATGGATTTGTGGTGCAAAGCGACCTGGAAAGGAATACAGTTACACCCATAACTGGCCTTATGACCCCGATGCTGGGAACAACCCTACGTCTCCTGTAATTTTATGGAGTGTTATTGGTCTTTTGGCATTCGTTTTGGCTTGCGGAATTGTACTTTATTTTATAGGTCAATATAATCAACTGCCAAATAAATTTTTCAAACCTGGCACCAGCGGTTTTTTGACTTTAGAAGAGATTAATAAGTTCTCACCAACAAAGACACAAAAGGCATCTTTCAAATTCTTTTTTGTGGCTATTATTCTTTTCTTAATTCAGGTATTAAGTGGAGTGCTGACACTAAATGAGTTCATTGATTTCTTAGGCATTGTAGGAATAAATATATCAGATGAAATACCAATTACTGTTACTCGAAGTTACCACCTTATGATTTCCCTTTATTGGATTTCAACGTGTTGGATTGCTTCTTCTATATTTATTCTACCTATGTTATCAAAAGGAGATATAAAGGGGCAATTAGGATTGATTAACCTATTGTTTGTACTTCTTATTATTATGGTAGTTGGCTCCTTGATCGGAATGTTTCTTGGACCAAAAGGCTTGTTGGGAGATTGGTGGTATTGGCTCGGACATCAGGGATGGGAGTATATGGATTTTGGAAAATTATTCCAAGGTTTATTAATGGTTGTTTTTATTCTTTGGGGATTCATTGTTTATAGAGGTGTGAAACCAGCTTTTATTAAAGGGCAGCCATGGAACTTACCAAATTGGATATTGTATTCGGTTATCGGTATCCCCATTTTTTTTATTTCAGGTTTTGTTGCCGGTCCAGAAACTAATTTTGTGATTGCAGACTTTTGGCGATGGATGGTTATACACATGTGGATTGAAGCCTTTTTTGAAGTTTTTGTAACCGTTCTAATCAGTTATTTGATGGTATTGATGAGGCTAGTAAGTCGTCAGGCAGCGATAAGAGTGATATATATATCCGTTCTGTTATTTCTCGGAACTGGGCTTCTGGGTATATCACATAATTTTTATTGGAATGCAAAACCAGTAGCAATACTGGCATTGGGAAGTGTTTTTTCTACGCTTCAGTTTGTACCACTAATTTTATTGACTGTTGAAGCTTGGAGATTCAAAAATATGCCTTTATTATCACTAAATAGAGGAGACGGTAAAGGAAAAGTAAGACAAAGATTAACAGATTTTGCGTTTCCCGAAGTCTTTTTATTCCTAATTGCCGTGAATTTCTGGAATTTTTTTGGAGCCGGTGTGTTGGGAATCATTATAAACCTGCCTATCATAAACTTTTTTGAACATGGTACCTATCTTACGGTCAATCATGCCCATGCCGCATTAATGGGTGTATATGGTAATATTTCACTTGCAGCTATGATCTTTGCTTCTAAGATTTTGTTTAAACCTGCTCGCTGGAACAGAACAGTAATCAGGGTTTCATTTTGGTCCATAAACGTGGGTTTGATGCTCATGGTAGTTCTAGATGTGTTCCCTGCAGGTGTTATACAGTTTAAAGCGGTTTTAGATAATGGTCTATGGTTTGCCCGCTCCAATGATTTTATAATTGGTTCAACTTTTGAAACTCTGACATGGTTGCGAGGTATTGGTGCTACTGTATTTATATTTGGGGGTGTTATTCCTTTAACTTGGTTTATTGTGTCCAGAGTACGCTCATTAAAAAAAGCAGGAGACTCATTTGTAGATTTCAAAAGAGATAAGCTTCAAGTAACTGAACACGAAGAAAGTAATATATAAGTTTATATAACAAATTCATTAAAAAAAATTCTCATGAATAAAAAATTATTTTTGGTAGGAGGCATTATACTTTTTGTTGGTGTTGTTGGCTTTCAAATTGCTGACAGAAATTTGTTCATGCTTCAAAGCCCTGGTGCTATAATTGAAGACTACAAAGAAAGTGATTATGGATTAGGGGATAACTATATAGATAAACTACTTAAGTTTCCTGATTTAAAAAAAGGAGAAAGAACACCATTTGATTTATATAAATATGGAGGAAGAGATAAATCCTCCTTTATGGATCGAGACTTAGGCATGAGTTGGGACGAATGGGTAGCCTTTCACAAAGCGCAAAAACCAAAATTGATGGCGGATGTTAAGAAGTATATGAACCAACGATATAATTTTTCGAATGAACCAATAGAGGGTGTATATATGTCTGGTAACAGAAAGCAAGTCATGAAGGGTCCCATTTCAAAATTACCTGAAGGGATATCTTCTTTTGAAGAATTAGCAGAACTATCAGCCAAAGAGATTAAAGAAAGAAACTTGTTTCCTTATGTGCCTCTTGCACATCCATTACATACTAATGCACATATGGTTTTCCCTAATCAATATTTAAAATATCATCCTGAACATAAAAGAATAGATGTTGATCATGATATACCTGATAATTATTTACCTGAATATCCAGCTCCTATGTTCCTGACTACACATAAAGAATATGGTGATATAACCAGAGGAAAAGAAGTTACACTTAGTAACTATTTTGAAATGTTTAACGGCCTACTTACGCCTGAGCAATTGGAAGGACTTAAGGAGTTGGTAAAACCAACTCCTAGTACTTTCTTTAATCATACAACCCATAGGGTTACTCTTGAACCAAGTGCAGGAGTTTCATGTTTTTCTTGCCATGTAAACGGACATACAAATGGAGCATTTGAAGTGGCTCCAGATACGCGTCCACAACTGGCAAGATTAAGAGTTGGTACTCCATCTATGAGAGGCAATTACAATTTAATGCAGTTCTCTTCAAAACGCTCTATAAGGAGTATGGATCATTTTGCAGAAGTGGAAGAATATTTCGAAGGAGATCCTGGTATTCAGCAAGCCATTGGTCCAAGGTCACAACAAAGACAAGTTACCAATAGAATGGGAGATTTTAATGCAATTTTAGATTTCCCTCCAGCACCAAAATTAGATATATTATATAAACTTATTCCAAATAAGTCCACTAGTCAAGAACTTTTAGGAGAGAAGATATTTAATGGGAAAGGAAAATGTATAAATTGTCACAGCGGACCAGCATTTGTGGATGATTATATGCACGATTTAAAAGTAGAAAAATTTTATGTAGGAAGGCCAGAAGGTCCAATAAAAACTTTTCCATTAAGAGGGATAAAAGATTCTCCACCTTATCTTCATGATGGAAGGTGTATGACTTTACATGACTCTGTTGAATTCTTCAATTTAATATTAGAGTTGAAATTATCGAAAGAAGAAAAAGATGCTTTAGTATCTTATTTACTTTGTTTATAAAAAAAATCATCTGAAATCAACATATATTTCAGACCACTAACGAAAAACCCTTGAAAATCTATTGATAATCAAGGGTTTAAAATTAACTTTGGTGGTACCTCCAAGAATCGAACTAGGGACACACGGATTTTCAGTCCGTTGCTCTACCAACTGAGCTAAGGTACCTCGCTAATTGCGGATGCAAATATAAAGTCATTTTTATTATTCGCCAAAAGAAAATTTATAAAAAATCGTTTTGTAAATTTACAGTTTTTATTCGTGATATGAACTTAATTATTGACGTTGGTAATTCAATCGTAAAACTCGCAGTTTTTAAGCAAGAAAAAATTATTTTAAAAAATAAAATTTCATTACAGGATTTACAAAATGAAATTTATGACATTACTAAAGAGTTTAAAAATATTGAAAAGGCAATAATATCGTCGGTTGGAAACTTAAAAAAAAGTGACCTTAATTTTATTGAAAAATACTTTAAGACACTTGTATTAGATACTTCAACCAAAGTACCATTTCAAAATCTTTACAAATCACCGAAAACATTAGGTGTAGATAGAATAGCTTTGGTAAGTGCTTCAGTAAAAAACTACTATAAACAAAATGTTCTAATTATTGATGCTGGAACCTGTATTACTTACGATTTTATTAGCTACGAAAATAAATATCTTGGAGGTGCAATTTCACCAGGAATAAGAGCCAGGTATCAATCATTAAATAATTTAACAGCAAATCTACCGTTATTAGAAACAAAAACACCTCATAATTTTATTGGTAATTCTACAACAGAATCTATTCACTCGGGAATAATTAATGGTATTTTAAACGAAATAGAAGGTACTATTAGCGAATATGATAAAAATTATAAAGATTTAACAGTTATTTTAACAGGAGGAGATGCGGATTTCTTGTCAAAGCAATTAAAAAGTAGCATATTTGCGAATTCAAATTTTCTTTTGGAAGGATTGAATTATATTTTAGAATTTAATACAAACTAATGATTAAAAAACTTTGTTTAGTTTTTATAGTGTTTTTAGCGTTAAATGCACATTCACAAGAAGGTACAACATCTCCATATTCATTTTACGGAATAGGAAGCTTAAAATTTAAAGGTACAACAGAAAACCGAAGTATGGGAGGTTTAAGTATCTACACAGATAGTATTCATGTAAACTTAAGAAATCCCGCTTCGTATGCAGGGAATAACATTAAGATTGCTCCTTTTAACGGAGAAGGACGACCAATAAAGTTTGCTCTTGGCGGAAGCAGTTCAAGTGTTAGATTAAAAAGCAATTCTTCTTCTGCAAGAGCAGGTTCAGCCACTTTTGATTATATGGTATTGGCGGTACCATTAGGAAAATTTGGTATGGGTTTTGGTTTATTGCCTTTTACTTCAGTAGGTTATAAGTTAGAATCTACAAATAGTGAAGATGTACTTACACATAGATTTAGAGGAGAAGGTGGTGTTAATATAGCTTTTTTAGGTTTAGGTTATCAAATTACTAAAGATTTAAGTATTGGTGTAAATGCTAAATATAATTTTGGAAACATACAAAACAATGCTATTGAATTTGTATATAATGATGAAGGAGATCCGCTGCAGTTTCAAAGTCGTGAAACTAACAGATCCGATTTAAGTGGTTTAAATTATGATATTGGTATATCTTTCAATCCAATGATAACTGATAAATTACAGTTAACAACAGCATTTACGTATTCTCCAAGTGCAGATTTAATATCTAATAATGAAAGAGTTTTTGCAACAATAACAATAAATCAGACATCTGGACGAGAGTTTGTTGTAAATGAAATTGAAGCAGATTTAGAAGCAGAAGGATTAAAAAAAACCACCTTAACTTTACCGACCAAAACAGCTTTTGGATTAGGGATTGGGCAACCTCATCAATGGTTTGTTGGTGCAGAATACACTTTATTAAAAACAAGCGAATTTTCAAATAGGGTTTTCAATATAGATAACACTACTTTTGTAGATGCTACTACAATTTCTATTGGGGGATTTTATATTCCACAATACAATTCTTTTAATAAATATTTTAAAAAAGTTGTTTACAGAGCAGGAGTACGTTTTGAAGAGACAGGATTAAAGATAAATAATGAGTCAATTAATGAGTTTGGCATATCTTTTGGATTAGGTTTACCTGTTGGGCGTTACTTTTCGAATGCTAATTTAGGTATTGAAATTGGGAAGAGGGGAACAACCAACCAAAATTTAGTTGAAGAAAATTTTATAAATTTCCAAATAAGTTTATCCTTAAATGATAGATGGTTTGTGAAAAGAAAATATAACTAACTTAATAAACTTGAATTATGAAGACGAAAATCACACTATTATTAATGCTTTTTATTGGCTTTAATAATGCTTTAGCGCAAGATACTAATGAAGAAGATTTGGCAACACTTTCAATTTTTGATCAGTATGCAAAATCTAAAAATTATGAAGCGGCTTATAGTCCATGGATGGAGTTAAGACAAAGAAATCCTAAATTTAGTAGAGCTATTTATACACATGGTGAAAAAATTCTTAATTATAAGATTAAAAATTCTTCTGGGAGCGAAAAAGTTACTTTTATAAACGATTTGATAAAACTCGGGGAAGAAAGAGGAAAATACTTTGCAAGTAAAACACCTAAAGGTCAATAGATGACAACAG
>JADFSQ010000066.1 GCA_022560715.1 Bacteroidota bacterium | reverse complement strand
ACCAATCTTCCTTGTCTTTTAGAATTGCATCTAAAATGTCTTTGTTTTTTCGCATTGAATTTTCATTGTCTGTAAATTCATTTTTACCTGTTTTCGCAAAATAAGAGCCTTGAATCATTTCAATATGTTCTGCCGTTGGTTCTTTGTTTTCGTGAAATTCAGGATAGTTTTCTTTATACTTTTTAATAAATAGGTTTTTGATTATTGGGTCATCACTTACATAATTGGCAACCTTATCAATAAAAATAAGCGAAAGGCATTTTATGCCTTTTTCTTTTAGTTTTTGTTTTTTTGTGAAGTGACGAAGTATGAGCCATTCTAATTGTAAAGCCCAAATGCTTTGTACATTTCCAGAAGCTTGTTTTTCAAAAATCTCAACACCATTATGAAAACTAACAGACCATTTTTCAGTCCTTAGACTTTTGTTTATTCTGCTAATCGAATATTTTAAATAACTTGGGTTGTTGGTTATTTTACCTAAGTTGTCACCATCTTTTAACCATTTGCTATTTTTAAATTCAATTTTCCCACTTGCCAATTGATGCCAAGCTTTTATTTTTGCTTGAATAGGACCTTTACCATTTTTAGTTTCTGTAAGTTCCAGTTTTAAAGTGGCTTCATCATTCTTTTCGGTAACGGTTAAAACTTCAATCTTTTTCACTAACCCTTGTTTGTAACTGTCATAAGGAGTTAAACGATAGATTTTGTTTTTTACAACTTTATGTGTTGCTGAATATCTTATCTTGAAAAGAGGATTGAGTTTTTCGATTTGTTTAATCGAATTTTCAGTATCCATTCCCTCTTGCGGTTCGTCCATTATAATAATTGGATTTGTTCGTCCAATAGCTTCAATAAATGGAATGTTTGCAAAAAGATCTTCTCTTTTGGCTTGGTTCAAAATTTTGTCTTCCGAATTAAAAGAAGCCAGTGTCATTACCATTATTTGTGGGTGTTGTTCCTCTACAAAGTTGGTTACTTTATTCAGGCGTTTACTACTGTATTCAAATGTTTTTGGTGTAAACCCGTAAATGTCTTTAAGTTGTTTTTCAAAAGTCGAAAGTGTACTTAAAACTCCTTGTCTAATAGCAACCGAAGGAACAAGAATGATGAATTTTGTAAATCCGTAATGTTTGAACATTTCGTAAATGGATTTAATATAAACAAGGGTTTTTCCTGTTCCTGTCTCCATTTCAATAGTCAATTCCCGTTCTTCTTTAAGTTCTGCAATTTCCTCATCAATTCCGTTTTCGAGCAAAATGGATTTGATGTTTTCTGTTAATTGCTCATTTGAAAGAGTACAAATATTTGCACGAATACCATCATTACACGCATTGTCAAATGTATTTTTATCGTTTCCGTCGAATACATTTACAACAGATTTGATTGCGGTTTCTTGATATTCTAATAGCTCTAATTTTAATTCCATCAATTTCCGCTTTTATTTTTGCTTATGTATTTCATTTTCTGCTCTGCCACTTTCAGAGCTTTTTGTCCAAGTTCTTCATCTTTTATTTCGTAAAGTATTTTTTCGCTCAGATACAGAACAAGTAAATCGTCTTTGTCTAAATCAAATATTTCGGCAAGTTTTAAGATTTGTTCTTTTGTCGCTTTTCGTTCGCTTCTTTCTATTTTACTGAGTATTGCAGTATCAATATCGAGTTTGGCAGATACGTGTCGTAAAAGCAGTCCTTTTTTTGCTCTATTTTCTCTAAGTATTTCGCCTATTGTTTTGTTTTCTTTCATTTGTGAAATATCACTTGATTAATTACACTTGACAATTAACGTCAAATATATTCAGTCTTTTTGGATATTCAATGATTTTGCCTTTCAAACTTATCAACAGTCTGGGAGTGGTGGAAAAAAATAGCTCTTTTGGTTTTTTAGGGTTGGCTTGTGTGTCGGAAAAAAACCAAATGTGCTATTTGTGCGGTGGGGTGTTTAGCAATGGCGGGTAACGTCAAGATAAAAAACGTTTCAATGTTTATTTATCAACTGTTAAACGAATGTAGCTATTTATTATCACAAAGTCAAGCCTATAACAATTCCAAAACACGCTCCAAAGCCATACCTCGAGAGCCTTTAATAAGTATGGAGTGGTTTTTAATAGGGCTTACTTTTAATGATGCTTTTAAATCATCAAAAGTTTTGCTTCGATTTATTTTAGGGGAGTTAAATGTAGAGGTATAAAAATTTTTACCTACTAAATAAATAGTGTCAATATTTAAGCTGGTTGCATATTCTGCAATGGCTTGATGTTCTTTATCAGTATCTTGTCCTAGTTCAAACATATCACCAAGAATGGCAATTTTAGGCTCATCCTTTAAATTCGCAAAACTATCTAATGCAGCTTTCATACTTGTGGGATTTGCATTGTAGGCATCCAAAATAATTTTATTAATGCCTTTCTCAATAAATTGAGAGCGATTATTATCTGGTTTGAAAGTTTCAATTGCAGATTTAATATCTAAATCATCAACTTCAAAATAATTACCAATGGCTATTGCTGCAGAGATATTGCTAAAATTATAGTTCCCAATCAGTCTGCTTTTAATAGTAAGACCATTATACTTTATGTGTACAAAAGGATTGGCCTCAATAAATTTTATATGCACTTGTGGTGATTTATCAGAAGAACCAAAACTATAATGGTTTTTATAATCTTCAAGTTGTTTTGTTTGAATGACATCATCTTTATTAATAAAAATGATTTTGTCGTTTAGTTTTAAATGATTATAAAGTTCACTTTTACCTTTAATAACGCCTTCAATGCTTCCAAAACCTTCCAAATGGGCTTTTCCAAAATTGGTGATATAACCAAAATCCGGATTTGTTATGTCACACAAAAATTCAATTTCTTTTAAATGATTTGCTCCCATTTCTACAATACCAATTTCGGTGTTTTCATCCATAGATAATAATGTAAGTGGTACACCAATATGATTGTTTAAATTACCTTTAGTTGCTATTGTCTTGTACTTTTTTTGTAGCACACAATTAATAAGTTCTTTAGTAGTTGTTTTACCATTGCTACCTGTAAGCGCAATTATTTTTAAGTTTAATTGTTTTCTATTATATCTCGCTAATTGTTGAAGTGTGTTTAACACATCATCAACAAGAATGTAATCGGAATTAATAACATATTCTTCTTCATCTACAACAGCGTATTTTGCACCTTTAGTTATTGCGATTTCAGCAAATTTATTCCCGTTAAAGTGTTCTCCTTTAAGCGCAAAAAAAAGGTCGTCTTTTTTAATAGTTCTGGTATCTGTACAAATAGAATTACAGGTTAAAAACAGCTTGTGAAGGTTCTTTATTTTCATGAAATATAAATGTAATAAAAAAGTCCCAACAAAAAATTGTTAGGACTTATATATTTTAAACAAAAGCTATTAATTTTTAGTTTTGTGTTTTGCTTTAGATTTAGTACCTACTCTGGACATCGCGCATCTAAATCCAATATAGTCGGTAGCCATATCTTCTGGGTAATAACGTCGTTGTGCTGGATCTAACCAATAATCTCTATCTTTCCAGGAACCTCCTTTGTAAACACGAACTGCATCACTAATTAAAGATGTTCTGGTATTAGTTTTGTCATATTCTTTAATCATTTTACCAGTAGAATCTTTTTCTATGTTATGTAATGGTGCATTATACATTTTACTTGTATAAGATATTTCTCCATCTTCATCATCATTAAAGTCTTCGAAGTAACGAGAAGATTTTTTATCACCATCTCTAAAGTTAATATGATCGCTTGTATCAAAATTAGATCTTAAATATGTTTCGTTTTCATCTACAGCAACTTGAACAATTTCACCTGGCAAATATCTTGCTACAATTTTACCATTACTTAAAGTATCGTAAACAACATCGTCTATAGTTACAATTTTAACTGTTCCGTCGTTATTTATCGAATTTTTTGTATAAACGTTACCACGAAAGTAATTAAAGTCGTTAAACTCGTCGTCAACAATTGGTCTGTAAACATCTGCAACCCATTCGGCAACGTTTCCAGCCATATCGTATAAGCCATAATCGTTAGGCTCATAATATTTTACTACTTGAGTAATATCTGCACCATCGTCAGACCAACCTGCAATACCACCATAATCACCTTTACCTTGTTTGAAGTTTGCTAACTGATCTCCTCTACGTGTTCGTTTGCCAGATCTTGTATATTGTCCATCCCAAGGATACTTTTTACGTCCTCTGTAAACATTATAGCTTCTTAATTCAGACATTCCTAAAGCAGCATATTCCCATTCAGCTTCCGATGGAAGTCTGTATTTTAATTGTATAGCTCCTGTTTCTCTTGAAGCATATACATTAATTGTATCTCCACTTGCAGTAACTTGAGGTCTTCTTCCACGTCCAGAACTTGGGTTAATTATACTGTCGTTACCACCATAAGTTAATGTTGGGGCAGTTATATAAGTATCTGTACTAAAATTCGCATCTGCAGTAGCTTCATATTCTGTTCCTCGGGTTAAATAACCAGCTTTTTGTAAACCAAGTTCGTTAACTCGATCTGTTCTCCATTGGGCGAATTCTACGGCTTGTATCCAACTAACACCAACTACAGGATATTCTGCATAAGCTGGGTGTCGTAAGTAGTTTTCTACCATCATTTCACTATATCCTAATCGGTTTCTCCAAACTAATGTATCTGGAACTGCACCATCATAAATAGCTTTAAAATTTGGATCATTTCTTGGGTAAACACGTGCAATCCAATCCAGATATTCTAAATACATTACATTGGTAACTTCGGTTTCGTCCATATAAAAAGACTGAACGTGTTGCTGATTTGGCGTATTATTCCAATCACGCATCGGATCATCCTGTACTCTTCCCATAGTAAAAGTTCCACCTTCTATAAAGACTAATCCAGGTGCTGTTTCTTGTTCTTTAAATTGAGTGTTGTATTGGAAACCGCCTTCTTTGGCATTAATTTTCCAGCCAGTAGCTCTAGAACTATTTTTAGAACTAGACGATTTTTTACAACTAATTGTAGATAAAGAAAATGCCATAACTAACATTATCCCTAGTGGTGCAAAGTTTTTCATATCGATACTTTTTAGGTACGTAGATTAAATATTTGGTGTTGCAATATAGTAATTAAAGATAATAAAGCAACTTTTTTTGATTAAAAAACATGAAAAATGTGCATTTCATCCTATTTATTGTACATATCAACGGACTTTTCAGCATTTTTACATCATTTTTTGTCCTTTTAAAACGGACATTTTTATGATTTATTATTGTAAATTTGATTTTAATTAAAATTGCTATACTATCATCTTATTTTCCACGTTTATTGTTTTGTGAAACGAGCATATTAAAATTTTTATCACCAAAGAGAATAGCTGTAGCGACCAATCCCGATAATTATCGGGATGTCCATTAAAAGACAATAAATGAATTCGTTTAAACGAGTTCAATATCTAGAATATGAAAAAAATTATTTTCGCTTTGGTTCTTTTAACTTTTAGTTTTAGTTATTGCCAAAAAAAAAGTTTCAGTATTGAATGGAACGGAACACAGAAATTATCTACATCTTCTTCTACAATAGAAATACCTTCATTTAATAAAGAGAGTTTTAGTTACAGTCACGAAAATGGTTTAGTATTTATTTCACAATGGAAGCTTAATGGTTTAATTAATGAAGAATCTATTAAAATAACCAATGCTTCATTCTCTCCCATTAGTGTAAACGATTTAAAAGATATAAACCTTAAAACGATACCCAACAAAATTAAAGTAAAATTCAACAATTCGGTTGCAAGAGGTAAAAATTGGGCTTTTTTAGAAATCACTCCAATTATTAAAGAAAATGGAGCTTACAAAAAAGTGACTTCTTTTACGGTTTCATACAATAATATATTAACAAGAAGATCAACTTCCAGACCACACGAAATTACAAACTCAGTATTAAGTCAGGGCGAATGGTATAAATTTTATATAGATACAACGGGCGTTTTTAAACTCACTAAAAGTTTTTTAAATAGTCTTGGGATAAATACAAATAGTGTTGATCCAAGACGAATAAAAATTTATGGTCATGGAGGAACTATGTTACCATTAGAAAATGCAGTTGACTTTCCGTTAGATATAACCGAAAACGCAATCAAATTTATTGGTGAAGAAGATGGAACCTTTAATAACGATGACCATATTTTATTTTATGCCGAAGGGCCTCACAGATTTAATGCTGAAAGCAATACAAATAATAACATATTTACCGATAAAACATATTATTTTATTAACGTGGGACAAGGAAATGGAAAACGAATTCAAACATTGTCAGAACCTATAGGTAATCCAACTACAACAATAAACACATTTCATGACTATCAATTTCATGAAATAGACGAGTATAATTTGGCAAGCCTTGGCAGACGATGGTTTGGAGACCGATTTGATTTTGATAATGTAAAATTATTCGATTTTGAATTCGAAAACATTGTTACTAACAAGCCTATAACTCTTAAAGTTTATACAGCAGCTGTTGGCGAAGTGCAAACTTCAATGCTTTTAAAAGTAAATGGGAATGTTTTAGATAATTTTACTTATAATGTTATTGACGATCCAATATTAGCTTATGGAGACTTTTTTAATGGAAATGTACCAGTATCTTCAGGAACCATTTCTGTGGAATTGAATTATAATAATAACGGAAACCCTTCATCTGTCGGCTATTTAGATTATATTTCAATTGAAGCTACTCGTGCATTAACGCATACAGGAAATCAATTTTTGTTTAAAAATAATGATGTCGCACTATTAAGTGGAATTGGAGAATATGTTATTTCTAATGCCTCCACAATAAATGAAGTTTGGGATGTTACAGATAAATATAATGTTACTGCACTTATTAATGAAGGTTCTAATGCTACTTTTAGCTTTAAAGCACAATTAGGAGAACAAAGAATTTACCAAGCTGTCGATGACTCAGATTATTTTGAACCACTAAAAGATTCGCAATCACGTGTCGAAATTCAAAATCTAAAAGGCACTATTTTTTTAAACGATCAAGGTCAGTTTCAAGATGTAGATTATATTATCATTGTTCGAGAGGATATGGAAACTGAAGCCGAAAGATTGGCGGAAATAAATAGGAACCAATATAATTTGAATGTTAAGGTAGCTACTTTAAACAAAATATATAACGAATTTAGTTCAGGGAATCAGGATATTTCAGCTATTAGAAATTTTGTGAAATATGTTTATGATAATGCAAGCACTCCTGAAAACAGAATAAAATATTTGTGTTTGTTTGGAGATGCATCTTTCGATTATAAAGACAGAATTTCCGGTAATACAAATGTGGTTCCTTCCTGGAATTCGTTGGGTAGTTTTAGTTTAACAAGCTCTTTTGTTTCTGATGATTTTTATGGAATGATGGACACCAATGAAGGAAGCATGCAAACTTCCGATAAATTAGATATAGCCGTTGGAAGAATTTTAGCAGAAACACCACAAGGAGCACGGGAACTTGTAGATAAAGTGGTTATATATTATTCAGAAGAAGCTTATGGGAGTTGGCGTAATAGTTTTGTTGCAATTTCAGAAGATGTAGATCAGCCTTGGGAAACTATTTTACAAGATGTAACAAATGATATGGCAAATGCTGTAACCCAAGAAAAACCTTTCATTAACGTTATCAAAATACATTCCGATGCTTTTGTGCAACAGGCAACAGCTGGAGGAGAACGTTATCCAGCAGTAAATAAAGCAATTTTTGATGCTATGGAAGTTGGAGCCTTAGTAGTAAACTATTTTGGACATGGAGGAGAAGACGGTTTGGCACAAGAGCGTATTTTTGACAAAATAGATGCGCAAGAGGTTAGAAACTTGTGCAAGTTTACCTGTTTTGTAACAATAACCTGCGAATACACAAAATTCGATAATCCTTTAAGAGTAACAGCTGGAGAATTTTTGTATAGAAATAAAGATGGTGGAGCTATTGGCTTAATTACAACCACACGACAAATATTTGTTAGTGTTGGTGTTGCAATTAACTTAGCATTAGACGATTATTTATTTGCTTTTGGTTCTAACGATTATCCCTCAATGGCAGAAGCTCTAAGGCTTACTAAAAACGATCCTGCTGTTTCTGGAATTGCACAACGACGATTGGTTTTCTTTATAGGTGATCCAGCCATGAAATTAGCCTTTCCTAAGCCAAATATTAGATTACCAACAATAAATGACGTACCAATT
>JADFSQ010000065.1 GCA_022560715.1 Bacteroidota bacterium | reverse complement strand
TGGTCTCTGCTTATTCATCAACCAGGGACCACCTCACATTTATTTGGGCGGCAACAGAAGTGCTACGAGAGCGGAATAACGTTACATTTTGGGAGTAGGTCCAGGAGATAGATCAGAATATTTGAAGATCGGTGAAGATAATTTTCAAGAAAAGCTGATTCTGCTAAAATTTCTTTCAGAATTTTTTCGGCAATGTCTTTCCCGTCGACTGAATAGGTTCCATTAGCAATTTCGCCTTTAATCCGCTCTACCCTTTCGGTACGAATATCGGGAGATGCTTTGACTACCTCGTTAATCCTTGCTATATCCCTCGCCTTGGATGATAACAGGACTTTCTCAGCTGAGGATGCACCTTGATTGGACTTTTTTGCACTCCCTGAGATTTCACTTTCCTTTGCGCCAGCCTTTTTCGACTCTTTTTTTGCCCCAGTTTTGGAAATTGTGCTCTTAAAAAAATCTGCTGATCCTGGAATTTTCATGATTTATTGTCCTTTTCCGTTAATTATTCAAAAATGTCTAAAGTGTGCTGCTCGTTTAAAGGTATTGTTCGAATTATCTTCCCTGACTCATCTCTAATAACCTGAACTACAACCTTATTTTCATCGGTTGTCGAATGTTTTATTCGATTTTTATTGATTCCCTTATCGGTTTCAGCTTTTATTGAAACGGAATTGTTTCTTTCGATATCATCCGATAATGTATCAGAAAAAGTCTTATCAGACAAATTTTTTATATTCTTATCCGATAAAATTTGAGAGTTATAAGTTCTGAAAGCTGCAATTATCTGATTCATTGTGGTTCCCATTTTTATAGCCTTAGCTTTTACCCCCGTTAGAATTTTGCATGAGGTTTAATGCCATGTGCGAAATTCTAACGGGTTTTATTTTTTACCCTACGAAAGTTATCGGCTAAAAGGAAGTCAGACTTTAGTAAAAAAATAAAAAAATTATTAGTTATAAACAAATTCAATACAATAATGTTAATTAAATACGAGGATCAATTTAATTCTCATATTTGCCAAGTTATTGATAATGATAAGAATTTATTTAATCAAGATGAATTAAAACACTTAAAAAGCTACCTCAATTACAAAAACGAATTACAGGTTGAAATGATAGGGAAAAATAAAGTCTTTGGAATGTTTTTAAACTCAAACGACAAAAAATGAACATAATAGAAATATCAGAAAAGTTTCCAACGGAATTAGATGCCGTTAAATATTTCGAGAAGATACGTTGGGGAGAAATCCCAATATGTGCCTATTGTAGTTCTCCAAGACTTTCAAAGCGTGGTAAAGATTTACGTTTTAAATGTTATGCTTGTGGAAAATCAACATCAGTAACCGTAGATACAGCACTCCATAGTACTAACATGGATTTAAAAAAATGGATGTTTGCCTTTTCAATAGTTTGTGATGCAAAAAAAGGATTGTCAGCTTTACAGTTACAAAGAAACTTAGATGTAAGCTATCCAACAGCCTTAAAGATGTACCACAAAATGCGTGATCTAATGAGTATTGAAAACGATAGTATTGAATTGGATGGTATAGTTGAAATGGACGAGATGTATGTAGGTGGTAAACCAAGAAAGTTTAATGACGGACAAACAAATAAACCATTTAAAGCAACATCAATTCCTAAACTTGACGAAAGGATAAAGGAATTAAAAGAAGCGGGAGTAAAATTTAAACGAGGCAAAGGTAATCCAGCAAAATCCGCACTAAAACCAAAACGAGGTCGTGGAACTTCAAAAATTCCTGTAATTGGAATAGTAGAACGAAATGGAGATGTAGTTGCTCAAGTATCACAAAATGTTACTGCAAAAGAATTAAAAGAAATGGTTCAAAAGTACGTTGATACAGATGATGCAGTTTTGATTTCAGATGAATATAGAGGATATTCTAAAATGGATAAAATAATTGAACACGTAAAAATTGACCATCAAAGATTGTATTCATACAAAGGAATAAATACAAACACGATTGAAAGTTTTTGGGCAATAATAAAACGCCAGATAATAGGGCAACATCATCAAGTAAGTTTGAAGTACTTACCAAAATATGTTGCCGAAGCAGTTTTTAAATATAATAATCGTAAAGTAGATGATATGTTTGAAACACTAATAACCAATGCGATGAAAACACCTAAAAATGCTTTTATCCCAAATAGTTTATAATTCCGTTTTTAAATTGATGCTCAAACCTTTATACATCCATACTACTCCATATTACTGTTTTCACAATTAAATAGTTGCTTTAAAACTCCGTATTACTCCACAACACTCCACATTACTATACAATAGATGGGTACATGTGGGACCACTTTAAATCTTTGTAAAGCCTTGAAAATCAATAGATTATTTAAGGCTTTTTTAGTACAGCTCAAACATATGCTCAAACTTCTTTGGAAACCCTTGCTGTCATTGGCTTTGCGGAGATTGAGAAAATTAAACACTACCATTTTTAGTACTATTTTTAAAAGATATTAAAGTGTTATCTTTTTGATAATCAGACAAATACATACTATATTTCTTGGCGGGTTAAAATTATTGTTATACTTTTGTATCAATCCTGCAATATTAGCGGATTAAATCGTAAGCTTCTTCTGAAGCAAATAAATCGGATTAATTATTAAAACGAACTCGTTGGAGTTTCCGATTTATATGAAATTATCACATCTCATTTTACAGGCAATCAATGAATTTGAAGTTAGTCTTGCAGACAAGATTGTCGATCAATTATTTGAAAGACTTAAACAGGAAGACTTAACTCAAGGGGATGAAAAACTTCTCACTGATGAACAACTTTGTAATTGCCTTCAAATTTCCACATCACATTTTTACAAATTAAAAAATAAGCATAAATCCAACTTTCCCGTTTATAATGTTGGTAAAACCAAGCGATACAAATTATCGGAAGTAGAGGCTTTCTTTAAATCAAAAAAATATCAATCCAAAAACTAGTCATTAGTTATCTTTTAGCTGATGGTTACTCAAACAAAACATTATGGCAACATTTAAATTCGTACTTAACAAATCGCAGTATCAAAAGAAAACAAGAAACAATCAATCAATGTTAATGCTGCGTTACACACATAAGAAACGTGTAACATACTTTACAACGCACAAAAACATTGAAGACAAATATTGAAACGCAAAGAACCAACAAGTTAAGCGCAGCTACCCTGGTTCGGATCGTTTTAACATCTACACAAAGAGCATTAGGCATCGTGTAGAAGACATAGTAAATGGTATTCTAATTGAAGGTGGTAATCCTACACCAAGCATTGTAAAACAGCAATACCAATTGAAAAAGGATGAACAAAACAAGAGGACCCAATTTACTTTCTTCGAGTATGCTGATAAATTTATTGAAGATTCAAAAAAGCATAAAAAGCAAGGAACGATTAAAACATACACCAAGACAATTAACAAGCTTCATCAATATGAAAAATATGCAAGAGTACAACTCGATTGGCATAATTTCAATATGGAGTTCTATTATGACTTTATGGAATACTACATGCAGGTTCTTGGGTTTACCAATAACGGTTTTGGAGGGCTGATTAAGGTGATAAAAGCAATAATGAATGATGCTACCGAAAAAGGATATAACACTCACAATGGACATTTAAACAAAGGTTTCAAGGCTATAAAGGAAGAGGTTAATAACATTTATTTGGATGAAGACGAATTGCAGAGAATTATCTTCAGCAAACCTCGGAGCCTTAATTGATGGGCTTCTTGAACATAGTCGATCCGAACGCGTATTGATTAAAAAAAAATCAATTATAGACACGAGATCATTGAAGCAAGATATCGAGAGCCTACTAGTCATAGATAGCACATGTCAAATTAATTTAATCACTGAATTGGATAGAATTGAAGTTAATAAACAAGCAATTAATCAGATCATGTTAAATCTTATATCAAATGCGATAAAATATAATAATAAAGAGATTACTAAGATAGATATTGGAATCACAGAAGATATTGATAAATACCACTTCTTCATAAAAGATAACGGTCCTGGTATTGCGTTAAAAGATTACGGAAAGATATTCAAAATGTTTGAGGTAATAGCGTCTGAAGACAAGTATGGTAATCAAAATAGTGGAATAGGATTGGCAACTGTAAAAAAATTGGTGGAAGACCAGGGAGGGTCAATTGCCGTAGATTCAGAACTTGATCAAGGTGCAAAGTTTACATTCACAATTAACAAATAATTGATAACTATACTGTCAACAAAAAGTAAACTGCATTACAACACAATTTATTCAAACCGTTATGCTCAATTGCTGTAATCAGAAATAGAATTAAATTGTAGTATTAGCTGAAGCGTTGGATATGTCACTTAAAGATTTCTTTGACTTTTAGACCTCTTCAAATTCCAATAAAAAAGTTGACAACTTGACCGGTAACTTGTCAAGTTATTTTGCTGAATTATGTACTCCTTTTAAAGTTCACTTTTTTGCTGATGTCATACAAGTAAAAACCACTGTACTTATTATATATGAATAGAATAATTCAGGCAGTAGCTTTTACAAATACCTCTTGAATTGTTTTTAAACTTTTGATGATCATACGATACTAAATGAATAAATTGAAAGTGGTATTAAATATGGTCTTGATTTTAACCAACCATCACTAGAGAATGATTATTTTATTGGAAATAAAAGTGCAAAAAGCCCCTGTGTAAGGTTGTTGTTTTATTGCGACTTACTTTAATCTATATATACAAACTTGTCTGTATATAAATAAACAATATGATAAAATTGCCGCTTCTTTTTATATTATTAATTGAAGCTGCGTAACATTAAAAAAAAACTCCTTTAAATTACTATTTAACCCAATTATTATAATAATTTAGCAAATTTTTAAAAATGAACTACCCCGAGGCAGAGCCATCCTTTAGATTAGCAAATAGAAATAATCACTTAAATAAAAATGATGATAATGATGTTGAAATTTCTTTTTTTGCTTCTTTTTTTCTTTGTTAATAAGTGGTATTTTGTTAATAAAAAAGAACGGGGTGAACTTTGCAAGCCTCTAGAATTTTGGTTCTATACCTCGTATTAGTCCCCGTTCTTTTATAACCAGGTTACAAGGACCAAATAGAATTTTAGATTTTACCTATTAAAGGTGTTAGTCAAAGTAACCATTTTAAACATAACAAAATTATGGAAATTAAAGACACCATTGGTATTGACATCAGTAAATTAACATTTGATGTCCGAATTCACAGTAATCAAATTTTTGAAATTTTTGAAAACTCAAACAAAGGTTTTAAAAATATGATTCAATGGGCATACAGAAACAGCTCATTTTTAAGAAAAGAAATCTTTTTTGTTTTTGAACACACAGGATTGTATTCTGAAGGCTTATCAGTATTTTTATCAAAACAAAATATCCCTTTCGCCTTAGTTCCTGGATTGGAAATAAAAAGATCTTTAGGAATAGCTAGAGGAAAAGATGATAAAATAGATGCTACCAAAATAGCCTTATATGGCTATCGATTAAGAGAAGAGATACAGCCTTACAAAATATCGTCAAATCAGATAAAAACACTTAAATCACTATGCTCTTTAAGGGATCGCATCGTAAAACAACGCGCAGGATATAAAGCTTCTTTGAAAGAACAAAAAAGGGTACTCAAAAAAAACGAGAACAAATGTTTGTTTGAAATCCAACAAAGAATGATTGACTATGGGTCAAAACAAATTGAACGTATTGAAAAACAAATTAGAAATATTGTCAAAAAGGATAAACACCTTACACAAACCTATCAACTTATTACCAGCATTAAAGGTGTTGGTTCTCAAACTGCATTATTTATGATAATCATTACCAACGGGTTTACAAAATTTAAAAATGCTCGAAAATTTGCTTCTTATTGTGGCATTGCACCATTTCCAAACAGGTCAGGAACAAGTATAAGAGGTAAAACCAAGGTAAGTCATTTAGCTAATAAAAAAATGAAAAGTTTACTTGATCTATGCGCTAAAGTAGCCATACAACACAACTCTGAAATGAAGAAATATTATCAAAGCAGATTGGCTATAGGTAAAAACAAGATGAGCACCATTAACATTATTAGAAACAAAATATTAGCACGGATATTTGCCGTGGTAGACAGAAAAACTCCTTATGTAGATTTTATGAAATATGCAGCTTGAAACATGTTAATAACTAAAGCATATTTTTCTTGTTTTTATCATAGAATACGAGGTATTAATATGAAGTTTGCATCGAAAACATCATAAATTCCGACCCAAAGGGTCGGGGAACCTGCCTACCGGCAGGCAGGTTAAACCAAATCTTCTCGTCCGCCAAAGCAGAACGCGAAGGAGGATCAATCATGTTCTCTATCCATAGCCTTTAACATCTCACGTGCATTTTTCCCTGTAGCACCATCTGGATCCATTGCAGTAGCTTTATTGTAGTATTCGGTAGCCTTTTCTTTATTGCCTGCCTTTAAGAAACCTTCGGCCAAACTATCCCAAGCATTTGCTGAATTAGGAAACAGTTCGGTAACCATTTGAAAAACAAAAATAGCTTCTTGTTCTTGTCAGCTTCCTAATAGCTTATACCCTGCCTTGTTAAATTGCGTTTCAAAATTAAAAAAACGGTATTTAGACTCCTTGACTATTTTAGCTGACTCACTTTTAAGTTTTTCAATCTCTCCAGTTAGAAATAAATTAGTCAGATATTCCATTGGGTTAAGAATATAATTATCATCTGAAAATGATATGGCAGCATCTAGAACAGGGTCTCTATTTAATTTATAGTCTTCAAAACTCATATCGACAGCAATATGAGGAGCCAACCAATCGTCATTTTCCCATTGTGGCTTGTCCTGCCACCAAGCAAAGGATAAATAGGCAGGAATTTTACTATTTGGTAATTCCACTCGATTATTATCACCATAAAAATTCACATTTTCTCCCGTTGGTTCACCAATAAATATGGCATTGGTATAATTGCTTAATTCGTTCACTAAATTCTGACAGGCAGAAAATGTGCGTCTTCCAATAATCACAAAAAAACTGCCTACTTTATTTATTTTTTCCGATTTGATAATTCCTGTAACAATAGGTTTGTTTTTATAATTATTTCCACCTCCATTTAAACGGACATCCAACACCAAACGTTCAACATCATTGCTATCAGTAAAGTTAAATAATCGATTGTAAAAATCAGGAATATTTTCAGAAGAATCATCTTGTATTTCGCTATGTCTTACATAAACCGTTTTGTATTCTGGCAGATATTCAAAATAGTATTTCTTATCAAGCTGTTTTAGGTAAAAAGGTGTGTTATTTTGTTCACGAGCATCTAACCAATCACCATCTTGTTGTACAAGACTATATGTTGTAGGAACCCGTTCTCCTGATGGTAAAGCATTAAAAGCTTGTTTAAAAGTTTTCCCATCTTTTTCTAAAGTAAATTCAACAGTTGTCGAAAGTTCCTTGATAACTCCTTGAGCATGCAATACTTCGGGACTACTTAAATACATGCCAGAGTATGCTTTAAAAAACTGATCGTTCTCTGCTGGAACAACTGGATAAATAGCTTTTAAAGCATCTTCAATTGGGACTCCGGCTATTGCAATTACTTTAGCACCAAGGGCTTGTTGATAATCTTTATGTACGCCTTGAATATAAACACCATCGTTAAATTGATACAAATTAAATGGCAATTGATGAAACGAATGTGGTTGATCTCTGAATCCAAGACCTGTATGACCATATTTGAATGATGATACAAGTCTAGCTAATCCAATAACAATTTCATGCTCTTGTAAATTTGGAATGTTTTTGTAAAGCGTTTCTACTTCAGCATCAAAAGCTTCCTTTGTGGTTTTTTTAAATAGAAAAGAATAGTCTTTGTGAATAGTTTCCTGAAGAAATTTAAGGTCGTCTTGCCATTGTTTAGTAGTTAATGTGGATTGTGCAGCAGCTTGCAACACAAAACAACTTACCAGTAATAAAATTAGTTTTTGCATTGTTGTTAATTAATTGATTAATGATTTATTAAGTACTCATATAATATGAGTACAATCTTTTTGGATTGTTACACTTTTTTAAACTTAAAGATAGGATAGTATCGATTATTGCCAGATCGAATATTAATAATCCAATTTATAAGATTACTTATGGAGGTAAAAAACAGCTTTATAATAATGATTCGATTTATAATTAATTATTTTTTCTTATAAAATCACAAAAATAT
>JADFSQ010000064.1 GCA_022560715.1 Bacteroidota bacterium | reverse complement strand
GTATGAAACTCAATAGTTCTTTAAAAAATTTCGATATTTTTGTTTTAAGGAAATACTATCAATTCCTTCATCATAAATTTTTGGATAACAAATCTTACAAACTATTTCATGAAACAATGGTCGAAGTAATTTGTTTTTTTTAGTCGATGAGAAATTGTCTACCCCTTTAATATTAAAATCTATAATTGAATATAATACTTTAGAAAAATCTGAAGGCTTCAAAAAAATATTAATCTGATCTTTAGTCTTTAATACAATATTATCATCAATAGAAATAGATCGATTCAAATTCTTTATAAAAGCATTAGCCCCATATACCATAAACTCGTTTGAGTATTTATTATTAATTATATTTTTCGCAATACCCTCTTTAGCGAATAACTCTTTAAAAGTCATTCCTTGTTTAATTTCACCACCTGTACTCCAATAAATAGACTCTGAAATTTCAATAAAAGCATATTTATATAAAACTATAAATATTTGAGTTATAAAATTAGAGTAATTAATTTCTGCATTATTAGAGTCAATAATATAGTTGAAAGAGTTTTTTATAACTGTATGATTTAATCTTAAGTTTAATACTTTAAGAAATCTTATGGGATTATAAACCGAAAATTCATTTTCTTTGATATTATAATGTTTTGAATTTAGTTGTTTAATTTCTTCAGCGTTTGAAAAGAATAAAAAAGGGAATATAACTAGCAATTTTGCTATTAAATGTTGATTTTTTTCTTCCTTAAATACTTTTGCTAAATATGATATAAAATTACCAATAGGAAATCCTTTTTTGAAGTCCATTTTGATAGACATAAATGATTCATATTGTTTGTCATCATGAACATTAAATAATGATATTGGAAAAGTATTATTATTTAAGTATATTGACATAATGAAAAAATGTGGACAAAGAAAAGTCAAACGAAGATAAAAAAAAATCCTTAACATCCTAATTATAAAGGATGTTAAGGATTCACTTGTGACCACGGAGGGATTCAAACCCACGACCGCTGGAGCCGAAATCCAGTGCTCTATTCAGCTGAGCTACGTGGCCATATATTACATTAATCTAGCTTTTACAATACTAGAAATAGTTTTTCCATCTGCTTTTCCTGCCAATTCTTTACTTACCATTCCCATTACTTTTCCCATATCTTTCATTCCGCTTGCTCCAAGTTTTTCAATGGTTGCAACAACAATCTTTTCAATATCGCCTTCACTCATAGCTTCTGGTAAAAACTGACTAATAATTTTTGCTTCAGCCAATTCAGGTGTTGCCAAATCTTCTCGTCCTTGTTCCAAAAATATTGCAGCACTGTCTTTACGTTGTTTTACTTGCTTCTGCAGAATTTTTAATTCTTGCTCTTCGGTTAACTCTTGTGATGCTCCAGTCTCTGTTTGTGCTAATAAAATTGCCGACTTTACAGCTCGTAACGCAGTTAAAGCCGTTTTGTCTTTAGCTTTCATAGCTGTTTTTAATGCAATCATTAGGTCTTGTTGTAAACTCATAACATAATTTTGCACGAATATAGTAAGAAAAAAAGATTCTCTCCCGATAGCTATCGGGATTTGTGGGAATAACAAAAATTCAATATAAGGAAAACCCGAAAAGATTGAGGGTACATTTTTCGGGTTTTACCAAGTTTAAAACACTAAACTTACCTGCTATTAATCTACATTGTCATGCAAAAAGGAATTGTTACTTCGCAATTGGATATCGTCATTCTCATCCAAACCAACCGATAATCGTGACGCATTGATTTCGGATGAATGATCTGCATCTTCAAGATCTATTCCTTGCCTTTTATAGGCTGGTTCTTTTTCTATTTCGTCAATTTTTGCATTATTGAACTTATAGTTAAAGTCTTTCATTTTTCGTCGCCGCTCATCAGCTCTTTCTTTTAACAATTCGGAAATCGGACTGTTAATTGGGTCTAACTCTTCGGTTACTGGTTTCTCTTTTGGTTTTTCATCTACCACCTTCTTTTCAAAAACAATGCCATTTTCTACTTCTACTGCAACTTCTTGTTTTTCTAAATTTTGATTTATTGCCGACTCTAAAACAATATAATCGTCGAGTGCGTAACGTGTTTCACCATCTTTATTTGCTTCGGTTACTGTTATTAGTTCAATGTAATCCTTAACTGGAATATCTTTTATTTTTTCATCCAATTCAAAAGTTGTATCTTCTTTTCTCGAAGACTCTTCAACGACAGTTTTTGAAATAGAAATCGGCAAATCGAAAGTAAGTATGGTTTGTTCCTCATCCTTTTTTTCTTCAACAATTTCTTCTGAAATAACTTCATTAATTATAAAATCTTCTTCGTTAACATTTATTAAAACTTCATCGTAAACAACATCGATATTTTTAATAATTTCTGACGTAGGAATCAAATCCATTTCGGGTAACTCATCATCATCAATTAATGTATGTACTATTTTTTCACCTTCCTTTGTTAAAACTATATCTGGAGTAATAATTGCAGGTTCTTTTTCGGTTATTAAATCCTGCTCTATAGCCTGATCGTCGTCTTCCAAAGAGTGTACAACTTTTTTTACTTCGGTGTTAATTATTTCGTTTTGCGTATCTACATCAAAACCAGTGGCAATAATAGTTACAGCAATTTCATCTTCTAAAGATTCGTCTTCACCAACACCCATAATAATATTCGCGCCATGACCAGCTTCGGCTTGAATATGATCGTTTATTTCACCTATTTCGTCAATAGTAATTTCTTGAGATCCGGAAACGATAAGCAACAATACGTTTTTTGCACCAGTAATTTTATTGTCGTTTAATAATGGTGAATCTAAAGCTTTCATAATTGCATCTTGAGCACGATTTGATCCAGAAGAAGATGCAGAACCCATTATCGCAGTTCCGCTATTACTTAACACCGTTTTTGCATCGCGCAAATCGATATTTTGTGTATAGTGATGCGTGATAACTTCGGCTATTCCTCTTGAAGCTGTAGAAAGCACTTCGTCGGCTTTGGCAAAACCAGCTTTAAATCCAAGATTACCGTAAACCTCACGAAGTTTATTATTATTTATTATGACTAACGAATCTACGTGGTCACGTAAGATTTCTATACCTTTTTGAGCTTGTTCATTACGTATTTTACCTTCGAAATGGAAAGGCGTTGTCACAATTCCAACTGTTAAAATATCCATTTCCTTGGCTAATTTAGCAATAACAGGAGCAGCTCCCGTTCCTGTTCCGCCTCCCATTCCAGCAGTTATAAATACCATTTTGGTATTGGTATCTAACATGCTTCGTATATCTTCCAAACTTTCCATTGCGGCTTGTTCTCCAATTTCCGGATTTGCACCCGCTCCCAATCCTTCGGTTAAGTTTACACCGAGTTGAATTTTGTTAGGAACTCCGCTATTTTGCAATGCTTGCGAATCTGTATTGCAAATTACAAAGTCAACACCTTTTATTCCTTGCTGAAACATATAGTTAATAGCATTGCTTCCTCCTCCTCCAACACCAATTACCTTGATGACGTTAGATCGATTTTTTGGCAAATCGAAGGTAATATTGCCAATATTTTTATTGCTGCTCATATAATTGATTTTACTGGTTTAGTTTTTTCAATGTGATTTAATAATTTGTCTTTACTATTCTGCGTTGTCTAAAAAATCTTTCACACGTTCGGTTAATTTGTCTAAAAATGATTTCCGTTCTTTCTTTGGCTGCTCTACTACTTGTTCTCCATTTTGTGCGTCTCCTTCATTTAAATTATATTCTTCTTCTGCAGCTTTTTCCAAACTTATTTTTTCTTGCCGCCTTAAACCATCCATTACCAATCCTACTGCTGTTGCGAATGCCGGACTTGTTACTTCATCATCGCTATCTCCTGCAAGATGCTCGTTAGGATAACCAACTCTGGTATCCATTCCTGTAATATATTCAACCAATTGCTTTAAATGCTTTAACTGGCTTCCGCCTCCTGTTAATACAATCCCTGCTATTAGTTTTTTCTTTTGTTCTTCATGTCCATAATTTTTAATCTCGACATATACTTGTTCAATTATTTCAACCACTCGAGCATGAATTATTTTCGACAGATTTTTTAAGGTGATTTCCTTTGGTTCTCGTCCTCTTAATCCTGGAATAGACACAATTTCGTTATCCTTATTTTCTCCTGGCCAAGCAGAACCAAACTTTATTTTAAGTAATTCCGCTTGTTTTTCTATGATTGAACAGCCTTCTTTAATATCTTCAGTAATAACATTTCCACCAAATGGAATAACAGCAGTATGACGTATAATACCGTCTCTAAAAATGGCTAAATCGGTTGTACCTCCACCAATATCAATCAATGCTACTCCAGCTTCTTTTTCTTCCTGACTTAACACTGCATTTGCTGAAGCTAAAGGTTCTAAAGTGATGCCTTCAAGTTCTAAACCTGCACTTTTAACACAACGTCCAATATTGCGTATGGAAGACACCTGACCAACCACTACATGAAAATGAGCTTCTAATCTTCCACCATACATTCCTATGGGTTCTTTTATTTCGGCTTGACCATCAACTTTATAATCTTGAGGCAATACATGAATAATTTCTTCGCCAGGCAACATAACCAATTTGTGAACCTGATTTACCAAACGGTCTATATCGTCTTCATCAATCACCAACTCCGCATTATCCCGGGTAATATAATCGCTATGTTGTAAGCTTCTGATGTGCTGACCTGCAATACCAACCGTTACTTCGTCAATTTTAACACCCGAAGCTGCTTCGGCTTCTTGTACAGCTTGTTGAATGGATTGAATGGTTTGTGTAATGTTATTTACCACACCACGATGTACACCGAGACTTTTTGATTTTCCTATACCAAGAATTTCTGCTTTGCCATATTCGTTTTTACGACCAATCATAGCCACAATTTTTGTGGTTCCAATGTCTAATCCTACTGAAATATTATTGCCCTCCATAATTTACTTTTTAGTGCACACCACTTGATTTTCAAATTGCAAATTCACTTTACTGTATTTATTCAGCGATTTATCTTTTTTAGCTTTTTGATAAAAGGCTTTAAAATTGTTTATTTTTTTATCTAACCTGTCTAAATTCCCAAGAACAATTTCAAAATCAAAGACTCTTGTTTTAAGTATTATTGTTTTATCTTGGTTTTGATATATCTCAACAATATGTGTTTTTAAAAATTCGTCATTATAAATTTTTTCTGCTATTACAAATATATTTTCAAGGTTATTTTTTTCAACATAACCTTTTACAAGTGGAACCCGAGCCGTATAATTTGCAGATAAAGGCATGAACAAACCTTCATCGTCAATATAATATGATGTATAAGTACTTACCCTTGCTATAGGTTTACGCTGTTTAACATCTGCCCTAACCTCACCATTTACAGTGAGATACACTTCTGCTGTTTTTATCATTGGATTAGAATTCAGGACAATCTCTAACCCATTCAAATCTAAAATTTCTTTAGGCACCTTTGTAAGGTCTCCCTCTTTTTGTATTAACAATTTATCAACCGTTTCTTGTGTGATAAATAAATTGTCTTTCCCTATAAAATTAACGGCAACATTTAACACATCCCGTTCAGCATTTCGCAATGATGAAAATGCAAATAGAAAGGCTATTAATACCAACAAAACCACAGCTTTTATGTAATTCCAGTTAACTCGCAATGTTTAATTCTTGTTTTATATGTTTTACTTCTTCTCCAATATCTCCAGCACCAAGTGTTAAAATAATTTCAGCGTTATTTTTTTTAATTTCTGAAATGATTTCAGATTTCGAAATTAGTTTCTTGTTTATGTTATTTATTTTACTTAATAACCATTGTGATGTAACACCATCAATCGGTAATTCTCTGGCAGGATAAATATCAAGCAGCAATATTGTATCAAATTGTGACAAACTTTGTGCAAACTCTTCTACAAAATCTCGTGTTCTACTGTATAGATGAGGTTGAAAAATTACCAATGCTTTCCGATTTGGGTACAGTTCACATAGTGTATGATACACAGCATTTATTTCTTCCGGATGGTGTGCATAATCGTCTATAAAAATTAATTTATCCGTTTTAATCTGATAGGTAAACCTGCGCTTTACACCTTTGTAAGATGCTAAGGCACTGGCAAGACTGTATGGAGAACAACCAAATTCTACAGCCATTGCCAGCGCAATTAATGCATTCGACAAATTATGTCTGCCAGGTAGGTTAAATTTTATATTTTCAATAGTTTTATTGGGTGTTTTAACATCAAACAGGTAAGTTCCGTTTTCAATTTTAATATTTATTGCCACATAGTCTGCATCTTCTTCTAAAGCGTAAGTAATCCCTTTTATAGGTAAGCCTTTTTTGATGAATAGTTTTCCGTTGGGTTTTATTTTTTTTGAAAAAGCTATAAACGATTCTTGTAAGGCTTCTGACGTTCCATAGACATCTAAATGGTCTGCATCCATTGAAGTTATACAGGCAAAATCTGGCGATAAGGTTAAAAACGATCGGTCAAATTCATCTGCTTCAACTACAGAAACTTTATTGCCATTCTGAATAAGATTAGAATTGTAGTTTTCACTTATTCCCCCTAAAAAAGCTGTCATTTCAACATCACATTCTTTTAACAAATGTCCTAAAATACTTGTTGTAGTAGTTTTGCCGTGTGTTCCAGCTATTGCCATGCAAAACGTGTTTTCAGTAATTAAGCCCAATACTTGAGAACGTTTTAAAACCTTAAAATCATGTTGTACAAAATATGTTAACTCCACATTGGTTTTAGGAATTGCTGGTGTGTAAACTACCAATGTGTCTTTTGGATTTAAATAGCGTTCATCAATATTTTTTACATCTTCTTCAAAATGAATATTAATACTTATTTTTTCAAGCGAGTTTGTAATTTCGGTTTGTACTTTATCATAACCTGCAACACATTTATTATCAGCAACAAAATAGCGCGCAAGTGCGCTCATGCCAATACCACCAATACCAATAAAATAAATGTTATGTATGTTATTTAAATTCATTCCCATTTGTCCTTCGGACATTTCCCCATAGGGAAAAGTTTTTATAATTATTAATTGACTTTATTTAAAAGCTGTTCAATTTCGTCGGCTATATCTTTTGTTGCATTTACCAATGCTAATTTTCTAATATTTTCTCTTAATTCTTGTTGTTTATCCTGAGAATTCACTAATTGTGAAAACATATTTTCAAAGTCCACTTCTAAATCATCTTCTTTAATCAATAGTGCTCCATTTTTCTCAACAATAGCATTCGCATTTTTCGTTTGGTGGTCTTCGGCAACATTTGGAGAAGGAATAAAAATTACTGGTTTACCAACAATACATAATTCAGAAACAGAACCTGCTCCTGCTCTGGAAATAACTATATCAGCAGCTGCATAAGCCATATCCATTTTGTCTAAAAACGCGTGTACTTGTACATATTCAGAATCATTAAACTGCTTATAAGTGTTATAATACAACTTACCACATTGCCAAATAATTTGCACATTCTGCGTTTGAAAAAACTCCAATTTCTCTTCAATTAATTGATTTATACGTCTGGCTCCTAAACTCCCTCCTAACACTAATAGTGTTATTTTGTTATGATTGAGCTTGAAAAAATCTTTAGCTTCAATTGATTTGGTATCTATCCTTAATAAATCTTGTCGTACAGGATTTCCTGTTTTAATTATTTTATTCTCTGGAAAAAAACGTTCTAATCCATCATAAGCGACACAAATTTTATTTACTTTTTTTCCCAATATCTTATTTGTAATTCCTGGATAAGAATTCTGTTCTTGTATAAGGCTGGGTATTTTTTTAGAAACTGCCATTTGTAATAATGGTCCGCTTGCAAATCCTCCAGTACCAATAGCTACATCTGGTTTAAATACATTTAAGATTTTTCTTGACTTTAACAAACTGCTTATTAGTTTAAACGGAAATGATACATTTTTAAAAGTTAGTTTACGCTGCATTCCGGAAATCCATAATCCTTCAATCTTGTATCCCGCTTGTGGTACTTTTTCCATCTCCATCTTATCACTGGCACCAACAAATAAAAATTCGGCATTTGGAAAACGAGATTTTAATTCGTTAGCAATCGAGATAGCAGGATATATATGCCCTCCTGTGCCTCCACCTGATAAAATGATTTTATATGTTTTAGATTTACGATTCACGATTTACGATTTACGATTTACGATTTACGATTTCTCATTGTTTTGATTGATGCGACAATAATTGAAAGTAATTCGTTAGCTTCTTTTTGTAATCTTTTCATTTCTGTATGCTC
>JADFSQ010000063.1 GCA_022560715.1 Bacteroidota bacterium | reverse complement strand
CTATAGCAACCATAAAGGTCATAGACGATAAGTTAAGTACAATTTGATTAGCTGCTTGATGATTTTTACCTAAAGTACCACTTAACCAAATGGCAGCAGTAAAAATAGCTACTTCAAAAAACATTTGCATAGCGCTTGGAAAACCAAGATTCAATAACTTTTTTATCATTTTACTTTCGAGTACAAACAACTTAATATTAGTAACATAAGCTTTTGATTTTTCTTTCTGTGTTAGCATCCACCATAAAAAGAATAGCATTATAAACCGAGAAGCTAATGTACCAACAGCTGCACCAACTATTCCCATTTGGGGAAATCCAAACTTTCCAAATATTAAAAGGTAGTTTAAAATTACATTAATAACATTAGCCAGAATTGTAGCATACATTGGATATTTGGTCATCGACAATCCATCGCTAAATTGTTTAAATCCCTGAAATATAATTAAAGGCACTAACGAAAAGGCTACCAAGTCCAAATAAGGTATTGCGAGTGTAACTACCTCTTCAGGCTGTTTCATAAGATGCATTAAGGGTTTTGCAATCAGAATTAACCCAAATAAGGCAAAACTTAAAATCGTACACAAAAATAATCCATGTTTAAATGAAGACTTTCCTTTTTTAAAATCATTTCCAGAATCTGCTTCTGCAATTAAAGGTGTAATTGCCATAGAAAATCCAATACCGAGAGACATAGCAATAAAAATAAAACTATTCCCTAACGATACTGCAGCCAATTCGGCAGTTCCTAATTGCCCAACCATAATATTATCAACAAGACTTACAAAAGTATGACCTAACATACCCAACATTACTGGAGATGCTAATTTAAAATTGTATTTAAATTCTTTGGTATAGTCGGATAGCACTTAAAATAATTTAAAGAAGTACAAAGTTAAATTTAGATTTTGGAATTACGAATTTTAATAGAAAATTAAATAAATACTAAAATTGTTAATAAATATTTCCAACAGCTTCATTTTTAAACGATTAAATATTCTATCTTTATAAAATTAAATTACACATAATGTAAAGTTTATATTAATAACTTTTGTTAGCTATACTTTACATTATTATTAGAGACTTTTGGCTATTATATTTTAGAGGGATTTAAAAATACTTTTGTAAAAAAGTTTCAAACTAAAAAAGGGGGAATTTCCCCCTTTTTGTTTTGTTATAAGACAATTAGTTAACCTAATTTTTACTCTTCTTCATCTTTATTGTCCTCTTCAAGTAAATGCAACAGATCATTTTCTTGTAATATATTATACCAACGTATCACTTTTTTGATATCGCTGGCATAGACTCTGTCTTCATCATAATCTTGTAAAATAGAAAAAAAGTATTCTTCTAAATTAACTTTACTGTCTTTATGGCTTATACTAGTTTTATTCCCGTTTTCTTTTGTTTTAATCTTTTTCAACACTTCTCTTAAAGGCACTTCTTTTGCTAATGTATAAATAGCAATTTCGCTTAATAAACTTACATTACTCCTTAAATTTACAGATAAACGCTTTCCATCCATTAAAGATTCTGCTATAAAACCATTCTTTGTTTTTGTAATTAATTTAAATAATCCTGGTTTTTCCGAAATTGATAAAATACTGTCTAAACTCATTGTTTTGTTATAATTTTTGAAGTGGCAAATATAATCAAAGTATTATCTTTTCTTTTTTATATCCGGAAAACGCATTCTATAATCTACATTTACTTTCCCTTTTGAAATATTACTGAGCTTTCCTTTAATTAAGCGTTTTTTAAAATTAGATATCTTATCGGTAAATAAAATACCTTCAATATGGTCGTATTCATGTTGAATAACACGAGCTATTAAACCCTCAAATTCCTTTATATGTGTTTCAAAATTTTCGTCTTGATACTCTATTTTTATTTGTGGTTTTCTAAGCACATCTTCTCTAATATTTGGAATACTTAAACAACCTTCGTTAAATGACCATTCGCTTCCTTCTTCTTCAAGTAGCTTTGCATTAATAAAAGTGCATTTAAAATCTTTGAGCTCATTTTTTTCCTTTTCGGTAAGTGTTTCGTCCTCGTAAAAAGGCAAAGTATCAATAATAAACATTCGTATGGATAATCCTATTTGTGGTGCTGCCAATCCAACACCATAAGCATTATTCATAGTTTCGTACATAGTATCAATAAGCTCTTTTAGTTTGGGATAATCTGGATGTATTGCTTTAGCCTTCTTTTTAAGTACTGGGTTACCATAAGCCAATATTGGTAGAATCATTAATTTGTTTTATGTGATTTTTTGCAAAAATACGATTCTACAGTAATATTGTTCGTGTTTGATCAAAAAAAACTCCTTTTAAAAAAAGGAGTTTAACTGTTAAACAAATGTTTTGGTATTTATTTCATTATAATAACCTTCTTGGTTATTGTAGTATTATCTGTAACCAGACGAAGGAAATATACGCCATTAGTTAAGTTTGATGTATTGATTTGTTTACTATTAACATTATCAATTTCATCAGTAACTGCTAATTTTCCAGTCACATCATACATATAAATTTTGGCCGTAATATTAGTGGCAAATTTTACAGTTAACTGGTTATCTTTCATTAAAGGGTTAGGAAATACCTTAAATGTTGCGTTTAAAAATTCAAAGTCTTCAATTGGCAATACACTATCAGAATAATTACAAATCGTATCAAAACCAGAAATTATTGTTAAAGTACCCGTATCAGACAGAGCTGGTCCTGAACTATAAACATAAACAGAAATATCATTAATACAGCTAGATAGGATATACACAGTTGATACGTCAACGGTTACAGTACCAGGTCTATTCCCACAAAGCGACGTTCCAGGATTATAACTTAAAACTAAATTACTACCGCTACTGGTTATAATAGCAGAGACTGGGCAAGGTTCAGCATTAATATGGCTAAAGCTAAATGCGATAGCTAAAAAGAATAATAAGTAGATTTTTTTCATAAGATTTAAAGTTTAGTTAATTATTAAATTAAGTAAATTAATACTCAATTAACAAACAAATATACTTATTTTCATGTTAAAAGCAAAATCTTATGGCAAAATGTAATCAAAATTATTTATTTACTTTGAATACAAATAACTTTGCAAAATAAGAGTAGCACTAATTTCGTCAACTAATGCTTTATTCTTTCGTTGCCCCTTATTTAAGCCACTATCAATCATTGTTTGAAAAGCTATTTTTGATGTAAAACGCTCATCTACACGAATATATGGTATTTTAGGAAACTTGATTTTTAATTTCTTTAAAAAAGGAATAATCAATACTTCACTTTCAGAAGGTTTATTATTCATTTGCTTTGGCAATCCAACCAAAAAAAGTTCTATGGATTCCTTTTTTAAGTAATCTTGTAAAAAAGGTATGAGTTCCTTTGTAGATACTGTTGTAAGTCCTGAAGCAATAATTTGAAGCTCATCTGTTACAGCAATTCCAGTTCGTACTTTTCCATAATCGATTGCTAAAATTCTACCCATAAATTAAATTTGCTCAAAATTAATTAAAAAAAACTTTCTTTAAAGTAAGAACTCCTTTTTAAGTAAATTATAACATTATATTTGCTCTGAATTTCAATTACACAATGGAAGATATTAAAATTGTTATAGAGAATGCCTGGAAAAATAGAACACTTTTAAAAGACGAAAATACTATTTCAACTATAAAAAAGGTTATCGATTTATTAGATAATGGTGTGTTACGAGTTGCAGAACCTACCAATAATGGATGGCAAGTTAATGAATGGATTAAAAAAGCAGTTGTTTTATATTTCCCTATTCAGAAAATGAAAACTTTTGAAGTAGGCATTTTTGAGTATCATGATAAAATTCCTTTAAAAACTGGCTATGCCGAAAAGGGAATACGTGTGGTGCCTCATGCTATAGCTAGATATGGTGCTTACATTTCAAAAGGTGTAATATTGATGCCAAGTTATGTAAACATTGGTGCTTATGTGGACGAAGGTACAATGGTTGATACTTGGGCAACTGTTGGCAGTTGTGCCCAAATTGGTAAAAATGTACATCTCTCTGGCGGTGTAGGTATTGGGGGAGTTTTAGAACCCTTACAAGCCGCTCCTGTTATTATAGAAGATAACGCATTTATAGGTTCTCGTTGTATAGTAGTTGAAGGTGTTCGTGTTGAAAAAGAAGCCGTCCTTGGTGCTAATGTTGTGTTAACAATGAGCACCAAAATTATTGATGTTACTGGAGAAGAACCCGTAATTACAAAAGGTTTAATCCCTGCTCGATCTGTTGTTATCCCTGGCAGTTATACTAAAGAATTTCCTGCTGGTAATTACAATGTACCCTGTGCATTAATTATTGGGAAACGCAAAGAAAGTACGGATAAAAAAACATCTTTAAATGATGCTCTGCGTGAAAATGATGTAGCTGTTTAATTGTTTTTTGAAATAGTAAAATTATTATGAAAATTCAAAATCGTGATATTGATTCTTCTAATAGTCCAGAAGTTTCTATCATTATTGTGAATTTTAAAAGTTGGGAGCACCTCGAACCTTGCCTTTTGTCAATTACAGATTTTAAATCTAATACGTTTATTCTGGAAACTATTGTAGTTGATAATTATTCGGATGATGGTAAATTTAACTTGTTTTGCGATAAATTCCCAGGTGTTAAATTCATTAAAAATTCAGGAAATAATGGTTTTTCTAACGCTTGCAATCTTGGAGCAAACAATGCGAAAGGCAATTTTTTCCTTTTTTTAAATCCAGATACTGTAGTTACTATCCGTGCTATTTCAATTCTGCTAGAAATAGCCATAAAAAATCCTAACTATGGTATAATTTCTTGTGAAAAGATAAATAGAAATGGTAAATTAGAAACCTCTACAAGATTGTTCCCACAAGTATTTACTTTTTTTGGTTACACACGAGCAATTCATAAATTGATTAACAAAAATAAGCTCCTTAAAAAGTTTGATACATCATTAGCTATAATTTTTCCAGATTGGGTTTCGGGTTCTGTACTGTTTATAAGCAAACAATGGTTAACTAAAGTAGGAGGATGGAATGAAGATTATTGGATGTATCTTGAAGATGTAGATTTATGCAAAAAAATAAGTGATAAAGGAGGACGAATTGCATTAACAAGAAATGTGAAAATTGTTCACAACCACGGAGGGGCCTCCAGAATAAATATTAAAACTAAAGCACTAACAAAAGTAGAATTAATTATATCTAAACACGTTTACATTCAAAATCATTTTAAAGGTATTTCTCTTTTCTCTGCTCAAATTTTCTTCTTCTTACTAACTATTAGTTCTAAATTTTTATGGGCAATTACTGGTCTGTTTTTATTTTTTATTCCTAAACTTAGGGTTAACTTATTAATATTTGATTATTTATTAAATTACTATTTTTCAGTTTTAAAAAGAACATCTTGGCTGAGTGAAAGATCCATGAATTATAAAAGACAAAAACACATTTAAAAACTAAACCCTAAATTTAAGGTGTAAAAACAAAACTTCTATCTATGACTGCTTTGAAACATTTTACATTAGAATTAACCCTAGATGACTAAATTAACCGAAATAATTCCTGTTGGAAATGAAATAAATAATATTGAAGCCGTTATTGCTTCAGTTAATTTTGCTGACGAAATTCTAGTAGTTGATAGCTTTAGTACTGATGGCACATTTGAAAAAGCTCAAAAGCTTGCTACAAAAGTTATTAGAAGAGAGTATCAATATTCGGCTTCACAAAAAAACTGGGCTATTCCACAAGCAAAACACGAATGGATTTTACTTGTTGATGCTGATGAACGTGTAACTCCAGAATTAAAAGCTGAAATTATTGAAATTCTAAATAATCCAAAAGACGAAATTGTTGCTTATTGGATTGGGAGAAACAACCATTTTATGGGAGAACCTGTTCGTTATAGTGGTTGGCGAAACGATACTGTTATTAGACTATTTAAACGTGATTTTTGTAGTTATCAAGACAAACTTGTACATGCAGAAATAATAGCTAATGGAACCATTGGCAAGTTAAAACATAAACTGTACCATAATACCTACATTACTTTTGATAAGTATATGGAAAAAATGAATCGTTATGCCACTTTACAAGCTAAAGATTATGACGCAAAAACAGGTAAACTAACACCTTACCATTTTGTGATAAAACCATTTTGGGGATTTATTAAACACTATTTGGTGCAAAGCGGATTTAGAGATGGTGTTATAGGGTTTACTATTGGGTACGTGCAAGGATATGTAATTTTTATGCGTTATGTAAAACTTTGGTTATTGCGAAAAGGCAGGAAATAAACTTACTTTTTCCAAAATTTTAATTTCTTTTTTAAACGTTTCTTTCTCTGAAACCTATTCTGAAACTCTTCAGCAAACTTCAACATCAATTTAAAAACCTTATCGTATCCTACACCAATACATTTAGCATACTCATCGCTCATTGTAGCAATCATAGATTCGGAAGCTGAAAGTCTGGAAAAATTTTTAATTCTGGTTTCTAAATTTATAGGTTTAAACTTCATTCTATTTAAATCCACAAGATAAAAATCATAACTGTTTCCTTTCTGAATTATTAATGTATTGCCTGGAGAATGGTCTAAAAAGTGAATTCCCTTTTCATGTAAATCAAAAGTAAACCTAGTAAACTCACGAAGAATTTGTTCATAGTTTGGATACTTAAAATCATTAATAAGTTCTCTATATGTTAAATCATATTTTAGTTGTTCACAAACATAAAAACTTTTTTTAAATAAAAACGATGTTGTAAATTCATAATATGCAATTGGCTGAGGAGTATTTATACCTAGGCTTAACAATTTTTTAGCATATTCAAAAGAGCGTTGGGCTTTACTTTTTCTAAAGTATTTATATACAATTTGGTTTATTAAGTTTGGTGTTCTAAAGGACTTGATGTTAATTACTTTAGTGTTCAGCTGAAACAATTTCAAGGCGTTTCTCTCATCTTTTATATATTCTCCTGAGTTGTCAAAAGATTCAATAAAGCCATCAATGTCTAATTCTGAATCTTGGTATTTAGGATGAAACACTTTCTTCATGTAGCAATATTACAAAGTTTTAAGGCAAAGTAGAAAACTAATCTTAAATTTGCAGCAAACATCTATTAATTATTTGATGCAAACCGAAATAAACAACGCACTCAAAATATTAAAACAAGGTGGCATCATTCTTTATCCAACAGATACAATTTGGGGTATTGGTTGTGATGCTACAAATTTTGATGCGATTGAAAAAATATATAAATTAAAACAGCGCAATGAAAGCAAATCTTTAATCTGTCTTGTAAGTGATCTAAAAATGCTGAATTATTATATTCAAGACATTCCTGAAACAGCTTACGATATCTTAAAATATGTTGATAAACCTACTACAATTATTTACGACGAACCTGTAAGGATTTCTAAAAATTTGATTGCTAATGACAATACATTGGCAATTAGAATTGTTAGTGATGGTTTTTGCAATCTGCTAATAAAAAGATTACAAAAACCTATTGTATCAACATCTGCAAATATTAGTGGAAAATCAACACCAAAATCGTTTAAAGAAATAAGTAAAGAGGTTTTAAAAGGTGTGGACTATGTTGTAAATTTGCCCGACGTAAAAAAAGCAGTAAAACCTTCGTCAATTATTAAATTAACAACCGATGGTAAGGTGAAAGTAATACGGAAATAAATTTACGCCACGAATACACGAATAATTATGTCTAATATTCTTTACAAAAATGAAAGCTACTCTATAATTGGTGTATTATTTGATGTTTATAATAATTTGGGAAGTGGCTTTGCAGAAATAGTTTATAAAGATGCTTTGGAGTATGAATTTAAGAAGGCAAATATTTCTTATGAACGTGAGCGAAAATATGAAGTTAGTTATAAAGACATTGTCCTTCCTCATTTGTTTTATGCTGATTTTGTAATTTACGATAGAATTATTCTGGAAGTAAAAGCTGTTTCAGGAATTGCAGATGAATTTGTGGCTCAGGCAATTAATTATTTGAAAGTATCAAATAACAAATTAGCACTTATTGTAAATTTTGGAGAATTAAGATTGAATTCTAAACGTATAGTATTAGATCAAAAATTGAAAGAATGGAAAAAGTAAGCCGCGAATACGCCAATAACACATTAGCGAATTCGTGGCATAATTATATATAAGAATTATAATGAAAATATTGGACGGAAAAACATTAGCAAAATCGATTGAAGCGGATTTGCGTAAACGAGTTGATAGAATTATAGAAGCTACTGGTCAAACTCCTATCTTGGCTACCATTCTTGTCGGCAACGATCCTTCGTCAGCAACTTACGTTAAAATGAAAGGCAGTGCTTGTGAAAGAG
>JADFSQ010000062.1 GCA_022560715.1 Bacteroidota bacterium | reverse complement strand
ATGTGTTAACCAAAATATTGGAGAAAATAGGATGACCATGATATTAGAAGGAGTAACACTCAAACCGGGAATGGCTTTTACATACAGGGGCAACTTCTCACAAGAATTTATGGGAACAACTTACTTTATGATGAAAGATAAAGATGGAGATTTACTATTTAGTATAAAAGACTCTGCCCACCCCCAAGCTATCCATCCGGGGAACTTAATAGAACGCAAGCCCCTGCAGGACGTTATTTAATGACTGAATTTATGGAGTTAAATGAAATTCCTAAAACTGTTAATGGTAAAATCGACAAACCACAAATTAGAGAACTATATCTTAAAAATGATGTATAATGATAATACCAAATGATATTATAATTCAACCATCCAAAAATGGAAAATGGATTTTGTACAATGTATTTACCAAAAATTGCTTAGCAACAACAACAGACGTATTGGAAATAATTTCAGAAATTGATTCAGGAGTGGAAATTGAGAAGATAATTAAGATAAATAAAGAGAGAAAATTCAAAGTTTGGAATATAGAAAGATTCTCAAATTTTGATGGTTTATTTTTATAAGAGGTAATACGTTCGATCTTTATTGAATTTTCAACTTCGGAAGAATTTATACTTCCAATATAATCCCTTGGAAAACCACCTGCTTCTAAGCCATCCATTATAAAGTAAAAATTATCCCTTACACCTAATTCGGATTTTTTATCTTGATAATCTGCATTGAAAAATTCATCTAAAAGAGTTTGATTAACTAAAGAATCGAGTGTTAAACCTATTGAATCTTCCTCGTTATGTGCTGGTATGACAATGTAAATGTTCATTTAAAATTTCAAATATTAAATTCCAAGCACCAATATAAAGATTACTTTGGAATTTGGGATTTAATTATTGGAATTTCGTTCCGCATAAACAGCATAGTATCTTGGTGTAAACCATCTTAAAATTGGACGAAACCCAATCTTTTTAGTAGGATTAGTCCATTTTTGACGGTCAATAATTTTCCATCCCGATTTTTCTAATAACCAATCGAACTGCCAATCTTCAAATTCGTGGTAGTGTCTGTCGCGAGTATCTGTTTTACTTTTATATGCAGAAGCAAACCATAATTTTAATGGTACACTTGCCACCAATTTATCTGCTTTTATGTCTTTTAAAACAGTAAAAGGCGAAAGAAGGTGTTCAAAAATTTCAAAGGCTGTAACCACATCAGCTTTGGAGTTTTTAATTGTTGAAGTGTCAATATCTAAATCTTCACCTTTGGTATTTTCGACAGTATAACCGTGCTCTTTCATTACTTTAGTAAACGGATTTTCAACACCTAAATCTAAAATTTTTGAAGTATTTGGGATATGTTTCTGTAGAAATTGAAATGTAATTCTATATCTTTTGTGAGGAAATTTACCTTCGTACATAATATTTTCCGCGAAAGCGAAAATCTTTTTAAATGAATCTTAAGTTTAATTCTTATAAACAATTGCATTAATATTCATTCCAGCTCCAACACTTGCAAAAAGAATAATATCACCTTTATTTATACTATGACCATTCATCTTTCCTTTTAAAATCATATCGTACAAAGTAGGTACAGTAGCAACACTAGAGTTGCCTAATTCGCCAATAGTCATAGGCATAATACCGTCAGGCATTTCCATGTCGTACAGTTTGTAAAAACGCTTTACAATGGCTTCGTCCATTTTTTCATTGGCTTGATGTATAAGTATTTTTTTTACATCTTTAATGTCGATTCCACTTTTGTCAAGGCAGGACTTCATGGCCGCTGGCACATGATTTAAGGCAAATTCATAAATTTTTCTGCCATACATTTTTATATATCTTCGTTTATCACTTATGTCACGATTGTTTGTTTCACCAAAATAAATAAAATGTGCTTCATCTAAAGCATAAGTTGCACTTTCGTGTGTTAGAATACCACTGCCATTATTACTGGCTTCTAAAACAACAGCTCCAGCGCCATCACTATATATCATAGAGTCTCTATCGTGTTTATCAATAACACGAGATAAGGTTTCAGAACCAATAACTAAACATTTTTTTGCTATTCCAGATTTAATAAAAGCATTGGCTTGTATGGTTGCTTCAATCCATCCAGGACAACCGAAAAGCATATCGTAACCAACACATTTAGGGTTTTTAATTTTTAAAAGATGTTTCACTCTAGATGCTATACTGGGAACAGTATCACTTTGTTCAACATTGTGTTTTATGTCTCCATAATTATGAGCGACAATTATATAATCGAGTTCTTCCTGATCAATATTTGCGTCTTTAATAGCTTTTTCTGCAGCATAGAAAGCAATATCGGAATTGTTTAAAGATGTATCGATATAGCGTCTTTCCCCAATACCAGTTATGGCTTTAAATTTTTCGATAATAACTTCGTTTGTTGAGTTAATTATAGAGCCATCTGCATTTAAAAATTTGTGTTGGTGGAAGTTTTCGTTTTTTTCAATAACGTCAGGAATATAACTACCTGTACCAATAATATTGACATTCATAAGAAAGAATATTTATCTTCTATAATTCACAAAGAAACGAATATAGTTGCTAATAATTAAAGGCAAATTTGATTTTGTTCTATTTTACGACGTTCAAAGATGTATTAGGCTTCCATAAAATCCTCTATTGGAGCACAAGAACAGATTAAATTTCGATCTCCATAAGCATCATCTACACGTCTTACACTTGGCCAGAATTTATTATCCAGAATATAAGGTAACGGAAACGCTGCTTCTTCTCTTGTATAAGGGAAATCCCAATGGTTTGCTGTTAGCATAGCCAAAGTGTGAGGTGCGTTTTTAAGAACATTATTTGGTTCTTCTTTTGTAATGTTTTCAATTTCTTTCCTGATAGAAATCATAGCATCACAAAAACGATCTAATTCGGCTTTACTTTCACTTTCGGTAGGTTCAATCATTAATGTTCCTACTACAGGAAAAGATACTGTTGGCGCATGAAATCCATAGTCCATCAATCGTTTTGCAATATCAGAAACTTCAATACCATTTTCTTTAAATGGTCTGCAATCTACAATCATTTCATGTGCTGCACGACCTTGTTCTCCAGAATATAAGGTATCAAAATGACCTTGTAAACGTTCTTTAATATAATTAGCATTTAATATGGCAAACTTTGTCGATTCTGTTAATCCTTCAGCACCAAGCATACATATATAACCATACGAAATCAAGCAAACTAAAGCCGAACCATAAGGTGCAGCTGAGATTGCCGTAATAGCGTTTTTACCACCAACTTTAACTAAAGGGTTTCCCGGAAGAAAAGGAACCAACTGTTTTGCAACACAAATTGGACCAACACCAGGACCACCTCCACCATGAGGAATGGCAAATGTTTTGTGTAAGTTAAGATGACAAACATCTGCACCAATATTTCCAGGATTTGTGAGTCCTACTTGCGCATTCATGTTTGCACCATCCATATATACCTGTCCACCATTATCATGAATAATTTGAGTAATTTCTTTAATTGCAGACTCAAATACACCATGAGTTGATGGATATGTTACCATTAGTGCTGCAAGGTTGTCTTTATGCAAAATGGCTTTTTCACGTAAATCATCAACATCAATGTTTCCTTCTTCGGTCGATTTAGTGACAACTACTTTCATTCCAGCCATAACAGCACTTGCAGGATTTGTACCATGTGCTGACGATGGAATTAAGCAAATATTTCTATGTCCTTCGTTACGAGATTCATGATAGGCTTTAATTACCATAAGTCCGGCAAATTCACCTTGAGCTCCAGAATTTGGTTGTAATGATGTTGCAGCAAAACCAGTAATTGCAGTAAGTTGATCTTCTAATTTTTTCATTACATATTGATAGCCTTCTACTTGGTTTCTTGGTGCAAATGGATGGATGTTTCCCCAATTAGCCCAACTTAAAGGAAGCATTTCTGCAGCAGCATTTAGCTTCATAGTACAAGAACCTAAAGAAATCATGGAATGAGTTAGCGATAAATCTTTTCGTTCCAGAGATTTTATATAACGCATCAATTCAGTTTCAGAATGATAAGTGTTAAAAATATCATTTTCTAAAAACGGACTTGTACGTCTAACCGAATCATCAATATTGTTGGCTTCTGAAATTGAAGAAATAGAAATAGATTCTTTTCCGATAGCTTCAGCAAAAATTGAAATAATAGTATTTATATCTTGAAGTGAAGTCGTTTCGTTGATTGAAATTGAAACCGTTTCAGCGTCTGGATAATAAAAATTTACTTCGTTGGTTTCAGCAATAGCTTTTATTTTTGAAGCATTGGTTTTAATTTGAATCGTATCAAAATAAGATGTATTGGTTTGATATAGTCCTAATTGTTCTAAAGTTTTAGCTAAAGTTGAAGTTAGATTATGAACTTTATTTGCAATATATTCTAAGCCTTTTGGACCATGATAAACAGCGTACATTCCTGCCATTACAGCAAGAAGAACTTGAGCTGTACAAATATTAGATGTTGCTTTATCACGTTTAATATGTTGTTCGCGAGTTTGTAATGCCATACGAAGTGCACGATTTCCGTTTACATCTTTTGTCACACCAATTATACGTCCAGGAATGTTTCTTTTATAGGCTTCTTTAGTTGCAAAATAGGCAGCATGAGGACCTCCAAAACCCATCGGAATTCCGAAGCGTTGCGTTGTGCCTACAACCACATCAGCACCAAATTTCCCAGGTGCTTCTAATTTTACTAAGCTTAAAATATCTGCTGCTACTGCAACTTTTATTCCAACGTTATTAGCTTTCGAAATAAAACTTGAGATGTCATGAATTTGTCCAGATGTTCCGGGATATTGTAACAAAGCACCATAGAAATCTGAAGAAAAACTAAATGATTCGTGATTACCGATAATAAGTTCTATTCCTAACGGAATTGCTCTTGTTTGGAGTAACGATAATGTTTGTGGTAATACTTCTTCCGAAACAAAAAACTTTACAACATTGTCTTTTTTTTGTTGTCTATCCCGAACAGCAAAAAGTAATGCCATAGCTTCGGCAGCAGCAGTACTTTCGTCTAAAAGTGAAGCATTGGCGAGTTCCATTCCTGTAAGGTCAACAATCATAGTTTGGAAATTTAATAGTGCTTCCAAACGACCTTGAGCTATTTCAGCTTGATAAGGTGTATAAGCTGTGTACCAGCCTGGATTTTCAAGAATATTTCGTTGAATTACAGCAGGAAGATTTGTAGGATGATATCCTAAACCAATATAAGATTTAAAAACCTTGTTTTTAGAAGCTAAATCTTGCATATGAGTTAAATATTCCTGTTCACTCATAGCTCGATCCAAATTTAAACCGTTTTCTAACTTAATGCTATTAGGAATTGTTTCGTAAATAAGCTGTTCTAAAGTATCTACACCAATAGTTTTAAGCATCTCTTTATAATCCCTTTCACGAGGACCAATATGACGTATCTTGAAAGAATCTGTATTCATTCTATTTAATTTTTTCAAGCCCAAAATTACATAAATAATAATGCTTTTATTCTAACATGAATGAAAATTTTTAACCAAATAAGTCCATTGTTAACAGATTGGCTATTTTTGTAATATGGGTTTCTTTAAACGCCTTTTCGAGTTTTATATTAACAGCAGTATTCATGTAGCTTTAGCCGTATGTAGCTTGACTTGGATAACCTTATTAGACTATGGGTTACCGTTGGATGAAAACATACTATTTTTTGTATTTTTCGCATCAGTAACAGGATACAATTTTGTGAAGTATTTTGGCTTGGCAAAATTTCATCATCAACAATTGACTAATTGGCTAAAACCAATACAGATATTTTCTGTTTGTTGTTTTATTGGTTTATGTTATTTTGCTTTTTTGCTTAATCCAAAAACATTAATTTATATTTTTAGTACTGCAGTTATTACTTTTTTGTATGCAATTCCGTTTTTACCAAAACGACTCTTTATTAATAATAAGTATAGTTTAAGAAGGATTAAAGGATTGAAAATATATATTATTGCTTTGGTTTGGGTTGGAGTTACAGTATTTATTCCTTTAATAAACAATAATTTTAGGATTAATTTTGATGTTGTCATTACAGCATTTCAACGCTTTTTGTTTATAATGGTATTAATGTTCCCTTTTGAAATTAGAGATATGCAGTTTGACAATTTGAAACTTTCTACAATACCTCAAAAAATTGGAATTAAAAGGACAAAAATAATCGGTCTGTTATTTTTAGTTGGATTTTTCTTTTTAGAATTTTTTAAAGATGAAATCAATTCTAAAAGTGTTACTGTTTTGATTTTAATATCAGTTATAACACTTTTGTTTTTAGTCTTTTCAGAAGAAACCAGAGCTAAATACTATAGTTCTTTTTGGGTAGAAGGTTTACCAATTTTATGGCTTTTGCTGACGCTTTTTTAATTCTTTTTCAAAACAATCTTTCATTTCTTGTTTGTCTTTTAAATCTAAACAATCGACATCAGAGTCATTAATAATTTTTGACAGTTTAGAATTATTTATAGAATACTTTCGGCAGGCTCTACAATACAATAAATGGATATTTAACTTAAATTTTTCCCAGAAAGTGGCTTCATTATATTGGGATTTGTCACAACTATGGTTTGCTTCATCACAAGAAATAAACGCTTTATTTTTTTTATTCATCATTAAAATTTAAAACCAGTTTTTTTCGAGACATGCAGCAATAGTTGTTCTTGCTCTGTGTATAATTACCCAAAGATTAGACGCTGTTATATCTAATTCATTACAAATAGCTTCGGTTTCATAGTCTAAAATTGTTTTCATTTTAAAAACCTGTGCTTGTTTTTCGGGTAATTTACCAATACAGTTATGAATTGCTAATCCTAATTCGGTGTTTTCTAAATTATCTTCTGCTGTTTTATCAAAAGGATCAGCAACACGTTCTTCCAACCAATTGCCTTCATCTTCAGAGTCACTGTTGTAATTTATTCGTACTTCGGCTTTACCTTTTTTAGAATTAATTTTTCTATAATGGTCTATTATTTTTCGTTTCAAAATAGAAATAAGCCAAGTACGTTCACTTGCTTCACCTTTAAAGTTTTTCATAGATTTCAAACCAGCGAAAAAAGTGTCCTGCACCAAATCTTGAGCAGTATCTCTGTCTCTAACTCTAGTTATCGTGTAATTGAATAGATAGTCGGAATACAAGTCTATCCATTTATTAGGATCTATTTGGTGATTTGGCATTTATAATCTTTAGTTTTTCAAAAATAAGGTAAATATTTCTAATAATGTCATCATTTAATTAGTCCAGCTCTTTTAAGTAGTGCTTCAGGTTTTGGTTTTTGTCCTCTAAAGCGTTTGTAGAGTGTCATAGGGTTTTCGATGCCGCCTTTTGAGAGTATGTTACTTTTAAATTTATTTGCAATCTCTTTATTAAAAATACCATTTTCTGAAAAATATTCAAAAGCATCGGCATCTAATACTTCTGCCCATTTATAACTGTAATATCCCGCAGAATAACCACCTTGAAAAATGTGAGAAAACGACGTACTCGTACAGTTTTTGGCTATATCAGGATATAATTTTGTGTTTTTAAAAGCAGTTAATTCGTGTTTTTTTACATCCATTATATATGCAGGATCTAGGGTGTGCCAACTCATATCCAACAATCCTAAACTTATTTGACGTAAGGTTTGCATACCTTCATGAAAGGTTGATGAATCCTTAATTTTTTTAACTAATTCTATTGGAATGACTTCTCCAGTTTCATAATGTTTAGCAAACAATTTTAATGCTTCTTCTTCATAACACCAATTTTCTAAAACTTGACTTGGCAATTCTACAAAATCCCAGGACACACTTGTTCCTGATAAACTCGGATAGGTTGTATTTGCCAACATGCCATGCAGTGCATGACCAAACTCATGAAATAATGTGGTAACTTCATTAAAGGTTAACAATGAAGGTTTACTTTTTGTGGGTTTTGTAAAGTTACAAACTATAGAAATATGAGGTCTTTCGTTGTAATCATTTCTTATATATTGAGGTTTAAAACTTGTCATCCAGGCACCATTTCGTTTTCCTTCTCTTGGAAAGAAATCTGTGTAGAAGATAGAAACTAAATCACCATTTTTGTCGGTAACCTTATAAGTTAATACATCTTTATGATATTTATCTATGGTATCAATTTTTTCAAAATTCAAATCATATAATTTATTGGCAACTATAAAAACCCCTCGAATAACATTTTCTAATTTAAAATAGGGTTTAAGTTGTTCGTCATCAAAATCATATAATTTTTGTTTTAATTTTTCTGAATAATAGGCTGAATCCCATTTTTCAAGTCTACCTATGTCATCTAATTTTTTAGCAAAATTTTCAAGGTTTTTAAATTCCTTTTCAGCAGC
>JADFSQ010000061.1 GCA_022560715.1 Bacteroidota bacterium | reverse complement strand
CCTGCCTTCGCAGGAATGACAATTATTATCTAATTTTCAATGTTACAATCGTAAGTATTGCAAGTAAGATTCCGATAATCCAAAATCGTGTTGCTATTTTACTTTCGTGATGTCCCAATTTTTGAAAATGATGATGTAATGGCGACATCTTAAAAATGCGCCGTCCTACGCCATACTTCTTTCTGGTATATTTAAACCAGCTTACTTGCATAACGACAGATAAATTTTCTGCCAGAAAAATGCCACACAACAATGGGATTAACCATTCTTTACGAACTGCAATTGCAATTACTGCTATAACTCCACCAATAGTTAAACTGCCAGTATCTCCCATAAATACTTGTGCTGGATATGTATTGTACCATAAAAACCCAATGAGAGCCCCTACAAAAGCTGCTATATAAATGGTGATTTCTTCCACTCTTGGGATATACATAATGTTGAGATAATCGGAAAAAATGGTATTACCAGAAACCCAGGTAAAAACACCTAATGTGAGTACAATAATTGCAGAAGTGCCTGCTGCAAGACCATCTATTCCGTCAGTGAGATTTGCTCCATTGGATACAGCTATAATTATAAATATGACAACCAAAATAAATATTATCCAAGCATATTTTTCTAAATTTGGGTTAATCCAAGTAATTAAATCGGCATAATCAAATTCATTTCCTTTTACAAATGGAATTGTCGTTTTTGTTGATTTTTCTTCGGCTTTAAATTGTTTTACTTGTGATGTGCCAGATACTACTAGTTCTTGTTTTTCTGTTTGAGTTAATTGCTGTTTTATTGTTACATCATCATGAAAATATAATGTGGCTCCTACAATAATTCCGAGACCAACTTGCCCAAGAATTTTGAATCGTCCTTTTAAGCCTTTTTTGTCTTGTTTAAATTTCTTTATATAATCGTCTATAAACCCAATTGTTCCCATCCAAACCGTTGTTACAATAAGAAGGATGATATAAATATTATCTAATTTCGCTACCAAAAACACTGGAATTAAAGTCGATAGAATTATGATAATCCCTCCCATTGTTGGTGTACCAACTTTTTCTTGTTGCCCTTCGAGTCCTAAATCCCGAATGGTTTCTCCAACTTGTTTTTTACGTAAATAATTTATAATTCGTTTTCCGAAAACTGTAGATATAAGCAAGGACATAATTATTGCAAGCGCTGCTCTAAAGGATATATATCCAAACAATGATGCTCCTGGAAATTGGAATTCTTTTTCTAAATATTCGAATAAATAATACAGCATATTATTTCTGTAATTGTTTTAAAAATTCTTCTACTATCTTATAATCGTTAAAATCGGTTTTTACACCATTTACTTCTTGATATGTTTCGTGACCTTTTCCTGCAATTAGAATTATGTCGTTAGCATTGGCCAATTGACAAGCTGTTTTTATTGCTTGTTTTCTATCAACAATCGACATTGTTTTTTTGAAATTTTGCGGTTCTACTCCAGCTTCCATATCTTCTATAATTACTTCTGGAACTTCTGATCGCGGATTATCGCTTGTAAAAATTACTTTGGTGCTTAACACGGAAGCGATATGTGCCATTTTTGGTCGTTTGGCTTTGTCACGATCTCCACCACAACCAACAACAGTTATTAAATCCTCATTTTTTGTACGAATGCTATTTATGGTTTCTAACACATTTTTTAACGCATCCGGAGTGTGTGCATAATCAACTATTGCCGTAATATTTTCTTCTGAAATAAGATATTCAAAACGACCGCTTACACTTTCCAAATCGCTTATCAAACGAAGTATTTCAACACTTTCTAATCCTAATAAATCTGCTGTTCCATAAATAGCGAGTAGATTATATGCGTTAAATTTGCCGATTAATTTAGTCCAAACTTCGTTGTCATTAATTTTAAGAAGAAGTCCGTTGAGCTGATTTTCTAAAATTTGAGCTCTGTAATTAGCATAACTTTTTAAAGCATAGGTATATTTTTTAGATGCTGTATTTTGCATCATAACCAAACCGTTTTTATCATCAATATTTACTAATGAAAAAGCAGATTTTGGCAGCTTATCGAAAAATAATTTTTTAACATCACGATAAGCAGCAAAGGTTTCATGATAATCTAAATGGTCGTGAGATAAGTTGGTAAATACGCCACCTTCAAAATGCAAACCTTCAGTTCTGTTTTGATGAATGCCATGAGAGCTCACTTCCATAAAGCAAAACTCAACGCCTTCAGTATTCATTTCTTTTAAATACTTGTTTATGGTTAAAGAATCTGGAGTTGTATGCGTTGCCTTATATTTCTTATCATTTACAAAAATATTTACTGTTGAAAGCAAACCAACCTTATAACCTGCCTTCTTGAACAACTGATATAATAATGAAACAATTGTTGTTTTACCATTTGTTCCTGTAACACCAACAAGTTTTAAGTTTTTAGAAGGGACATCATAATAATTTGATGCCATAACTGCCAATGCTTTGCTGGAGTTATCAACTTCAACATGAGTGACATTTTCAATACAATTATCTGGAATTTTTTCGCAAACAATTGCAATAGCACCTTGCTGAATTGCAGTATCTATATAATCATGACCATTAGAAGTTGTGCCTTTAATAGCTACAAACACATCGCTTTTGCTAACATTTCGAGAATCAAAATGTATCTTGTTTATAGCAATACTTGTACTTCCAACAACAGCGTTGAGAGTAACTTTATACAATATGTTTTTTAATTCTGTCAAGATAATTCTAATACTACTATTTGATTTTTCTTTATTTTAATTCCTTTAGCAACCGATTGCTTTATCACTTTTCCACTTCCTATAAGTTTTACTTTCATTCCCATATTTTCAAGTAGTGTAATAGCATCCATAGCTGGCATACCTTCAACATTTGGCATTATTGTTTTATATTTCTGAGCTGTTTGGTAGTAGGCTTCATAGCTTTGCACTACAATGGCAGACTTTTCTTCTAAATTTTCGACAGTATCAATAACCGGAGTATCTGTATATATCTTTTGGGCAATTTTCTTAAATACTGGAGCGGCAACTATATTTCCATAATATCCCATTTTTTTATCAGGTTTATGAATTACAACAATGCACGAATATTTAGGGTTATCTGCGGGAAAATAACCTACAAAAGATGCGATGTATAGTCCTGGTTCTTTCCAGTATTCGGTCTGACATGTTCCCGTTTTTCCTGCCATAGAAAAGTTTGGCGAATAAATATTATGTGCAGTTCCATGCTTTTTCTCAACAACATTTTTCATCATTTGCTGAACTTTTTTTGCTGTTTCTAATGAGCATACTGCTGGATTGATCACCTCTTTTTCAAAATGCACAATAACTTTGCTAAATTCTTTTACATCTTTTAAAAATCGTGGTTTTACCATTTCGCCATCATTAGCAATAGCATTGTAAAACGTTAAAATTTGTAAAGGAGTTAATGACACACCATAGCCAAATGCCATCCAAGGAAGGTCTAAACCGTCCCATTCTTTTTTGTCGCTTGGATGTGGAATGAATGGAACTCCTTCGCCAATAATTGGCAAATCGAGTTTATTATTCAATCCCATTTTGTAGAGCCTATCCACAAACTTTGTTGGATTATTTTTATAACTATTATTAATTAGTTTGACCAATCCAGTATTTGAAGACACCTCAAAAGCTCGAGCTGCTGAAATTTTACCATAACCTCCACGTTTAGAATCTCTAACTTTTCTGCCATAAAATGAAAGCACACCTTTTCCTGTATCTACGATATCGCTTGTGTCAATCACCTTATCTTCAAGTGCGGCGACCATTGCCATAAGTTTAAATGTAGATCCTGGCTCGTGCGATTCGCCTACTGCATAATTCAACCGTTCATAATAGGTGCCTTTAGAGGTTCTTCCAAGATTAGAAATTGCTTTGATCTCACCTGTTTTAGTTTCCATAACAACAACACAACCATGATCTGCACTAAAATATTCAAGCTGCTCCAGCAATGCATGATGTGCAATATCTTGTATATTGACATCAATGGTTGTATAGACATCATATCCATCTTGGGGTTCAACCTGATTAAAATCCTGAATAGGTTTCCATTGTCCTTTCCCTATTTTTTGTTTCCATCTTCGTCCTTCTTTTCCTCTTAAATATTTTACACCAAATGCACCATCGATTCCTGGTCGTGTTATATTACCTTTTTCATCAATCCTCTCATAACCAATTGTACGCTGTGCAATTCCTCCCATTGGATACTCACGTTTGGTAGTTTGCTCAACAATTAATCCGCCACTAAACGCACCTAATTTTAATAATGGAAAGTTTCTAAATTTTAAATAATCTGAATAGCCAAGATTTCTTGCCAACAAATAATATCTGTTTTTATTGACTCTTGCTTTTCTAATGTCTTGTTGATAATATGCTGAAGGCTTTCCGTGAAATTTTGATAACGCATCGCATAATGGATTTAAATATTTTTCGAAGTTTTTATTTGAAGGTGTTATGGCATCAAACCTAATATCATATTTTGGAACTGATGTTGCTAACAAACTACCATCCGCCGAATATACATTACCTCTATTTGCTGGAATGACAACATTTTTTATTGTTCTCTTTTCTGCTAATTCCCGATATTGATTACCTTGAATAAATTGTATGTCAACCAATTTATAAACCACCAGAAGTGAGAAGATAAACATACATCCAGCTACAAAATACAATCGGTTTAATATGTTCTTCTCGTTTATTGCCAAGGGTGAACTTTAATTTTGTGATTTTACTTTTATTTTTTTTGGCGGAATCTCTGATGGAGATAATCCTTTGTCTGCTAATTTTTTTATGACTGAAGATTCCATTTTCAATTTCATTAATTTCGAGCGTCCTTCTACAAAAGCTGAACGCAACTCTTTAACATCTTCGTTTAATTTTGCAATCTTGTACACTTTTCTATCTGCACTATGCGAGCTTGCAATCATGATAACAGCGAGAAATGACAAAAAAAGTATCAACCTCCAGTTTTTAAACGAATCGTCGCTTATTAAAAATTTTCCTCTTAAAATGCTGTTTATACTTTTTTTCATTCCCACTCTGTCTCTTCGAGACATCTCTCCCAAAGGGAGAGAATTTATTTAGGTTAAAATTTGACTTTAATTATATTTTTTCTGCTATTCTTAATTTTGCACTTCTTGCCCTGTTATTTATTTTTATTTCTTCTTGTGTTGGGATAATTAATTTTCCTATTTTTTTTAACGGAACAGTAAAATTTCCAAACATATCTTTTTCAGGCTCACCTTCAAACATTCCATTTCTTATAAAACGTTTTACCAATCTATCTTCTAACGAGTGATAGGATATAAAACTTATTCTACCTCCTGTTTTTAACAAATCTGGCGTTTGTAATAAAAACTCTTTTAACACTTCAATCTCTTGATTAACTTCTATTCTTATCGCTTGGTAGATTTGAGCCAAAATTTTGTTTTCTCTATAAGCAGGAAGATGCTTTTTTAACGCGTTCTTTAACTGCTCTGTTGTTTTTATATCGTCTTCCTCTCTATTTAAAACTATTGTTTTTGCCAATGCTGGTGCATTTCTCAATTCGCCATATTGCCAAAACACTTGCCTTAATTGTTGCTCATCATACTCGTTAATAACTGTATGTGCCGATAGTGTTTCCTGTTGATTCATCCTCATATCTAGATCTGCCTCAAAGCGTATTGAAAAACCACGTTTTGGAACATCAAACTGATGTGAAGACACTCCAAAATCGGCAAGAATACCATCCACTTTTTTTACACCATGAAATCTTAAAAATCGTTTTACGTATCTAAAATTTTCATTTATTAATGTAAATCTGCTATCATCAATTGTATTTAAAAGAGCGTCTTGATCTTGATCGAAGGCTATTAACTTTCCGTTTTTTCCTAATCTGTTTAGGATTTCTTTACTGTGTCCTCCACCTCCAAAAGTTACATCTACATAAACTCCATCTTCAATAATATTTAAACCGTCAACAGTTTCTTTTAACAATACCGGATTATGATATTCCATCGCCTTCATCGTCTTGTCCCATTACCTCTTCGGCTAAATCTGCAAAATCTATTGCTACATCATCTATTGCTTTTTCATATTTGTTTTTATCCCAAATCTCAATTATATTTATTGCTGAAGACACTACAATCTCTTTTGAGATGCCTGCAAAAGCAATTAAGTCTTTTGGAATAAGTAAACGTCCCGAAGCATCCATCTCGATAAATTTAACTCCAGCTGTAAACCGACGAATAAAATCGTTATTCTTCTTTTTAAAGCGATTTAGTTTATTTACTTTTTGCATCAAAGCTTCCCATTCACTCATTGGGTACAACTCTAAACACGACTGAAAAACGGCTCGTTTTAAAACAAAACCTCCTTGAACTACAGGAGACAACTGCTTTTTTAAAGCTGATGGCAACATGAGTCTGCCTTTAGCATCAACTTTACATTCGTATGTTCCTATAAGTGAATTCAAAGTTTAGTTGGTTTAATTGTATAGGTATCAAATCTAATAAAAATTTTACCACTTTTTACCACTTTTTACCACTTTGTTAATAATTTTCTATTAAAAGCATAATAATTCGTTTAAAACAAGGAATTCAAATTCTTTAAACACTAAAAATCAAATGGTTGAACATTGAAATTATTAATTAACAATATTGAAGTATCAATTGAATTCTCAAAAGTTCCCTTAAATAAAAATTATGTAGATTTGTTTTTATTGAAACGACAATAAATACATGGCATACACTTTAAAAAAAGAAGGCAATTATAGTTATATTGAAGTTGGAGAAGGCACTCCAATTATAATCCTTCATGGTTTAATGGGAGGCTTAAGTAACTTTGATGGTGTTACGGACTTTTTTAGTAATAATGGGTTTAAAGTTGTTATTCCAGAGTTGCCATTATATACCAAATCTCTTTTAAAAACTAATGTAAAAAGTTTTGCTAAATATTTATTAGATTTTATAATTTATAAAGATTTTGATAATGTTATTTTATTAGGCAATTCCTTAGGTGGTCATATTGCATTATATCATACAAAAATTTATCCTGAAAAAATTAAAGCATTGGTTATTACCGGAAGCTCTGGATTATACGAAAGTGCAATGGGAAGTGGTTATACCAAAAGACGCGATTATGAAGTTATTAAGAAAAAAGCCCAAGATGTTTTTTACGATCCAAAAGTTGCTACAAAAGAAATTGTAGATGAAGTTTATGAAATTGTAAATGACCGAAATAAACTTATTAAAACGCTTGCTATTGCCAAAAGTGCGATTCGTCATAATATGTCTAAAGACCTTCCGAATATGAAAACTCCAACGTGCATTATTTGGGGGGAAAACGATGTTGTAACTCCTCCAGAAGTCGCAGAGGTATTTCAAGAACTTTTACCAGATTCCGATTTATTTTGGATTGATAAATGTGGACATGCAGCTATGATGGAACGCCCGGAAGAATTCAACCAAATACTTTTTAAATGGTTAAGCGATAGAAAATTTTAAGTTAATACCTGTTTTTTAAATCTTAAATTTTAATAATTCAATTATACTGATTCTCGCTATTGTGGGAAATAAATATGAAAATCAAGTCTGCCGAATTTGTTATAAGTAATCAAGACGTTAATAAATGTCCCAGTAATAACTTACCGGAATACGCTTTTATTGGCAGAAGTAATGTTGGAAAATCTTCTTTAATAAATATGCTTACCGATCGTAAAAGTCTGGCTAAAACTTCTGGACGACCAGGAAAAACGCAACTTATCAATCATTTTATTATTAATAATAATTGGTATTTAGTCGATTTACCTGGCTATGGCTATGCAAGAGTATCTAAGTCTTCAAAAAAAATATTTCAAAAATTTATAACTTCATATTTTAAACAACGAAAACAACTAGTATCTGCATTTGTTCTCATTGATATTCGACATAAACCTCAACCCTTAGATTTAAAATTTATGGAATGGTTGGGCGAACACATCATTCCGTTTTCAATAGTTTTTACTAAAGCAGATAAATTGAAGCCTAAAGCTATAGAAAATCACATTCAGGATTATAAAGCCGTTCTTTTAGAAACATGGGAAGATATGCCAAACTACTTTATAACCTCTTCTTCAAAAAGTATTGGCAAAGACGAGTTATTAAACTATATTGAAAACACTAACATGGAAGTAAAAGACCAATTTTTGTAACTATTCAGTGCCTAGAGTTTAGAGTACTTAAAGTGCCTAAAGTGATGTTTTTGTGCTTAAATTTAAGTTTAATCTTTCAAGTCTTTATTTTTAGCTTTTCACTTTTCTCTTTTCGTTTATCATTTTTATAGAACGCTGATGGTACTGATTTTAACAGATTTATCACTGATTTTGTTACTGTAAACTGCTACTGCAAAC
>JADFSQ010000060.1 GCA_022560715.1 Bacteroidota bacterium | reverse complement strand
AATCTTAATACTGTATCCTCCTACAATAGTTACTTTGCCTTTGACAATTTGTCCATCTTTTATAGTAAATTCACCATCAGACGTATATTGTTGTCCACCAATGGTAAATGGTCCTTTTGGTACGAGGTTTTCGGCATTGTATATTTCTTTATTTCTAATTTCTATCTTTCCACTATTTCTAGGGTTGAAAGTGGTACCTTTAAATTTAAATTCTAGTTTAGTTTCAACAATACCCTTAGTGTCATCTGGAATTGTCCCACCAAATTTAACTTTCCCGGGGTTTCCATCTTCTCCAGGGGTATATTCATCAGATAACGTATTTACAATTAACAAAACAAAAATAATTGTAAAAATAAGTTGTTGATTTTAGTCTATCAAGCTTTAACGCAGACACTTCAACCCTTCATAAACCACAACACTTACAGCATTTGCGAGATTTAAACTTCTTACATGTTTGCTGTATAAAGGTATTTTATATAATTTGTCTTTATGTGCTTCAATTATAGATTTTGGTAAGCCAACCGATTCTTTTCCGAATACCAGAAACATATTATCCTCAAAATCTATTGACCAATGCTCTTTAGTAGCATGACTTGATAAAAAGACCATAGCCTTCCCTTTATTTGTATGGAAGAATTCGTCAATATTTTCATAAATATGAAGATTAATATGTTGCCAATAGTCTAAACCAGCACGTTTTAATTGAGTGTCTGTAATTTCAAATCCAAAAGGTTTTACCAAATGCAAATTTGAACCTGATGCTAAAGCCAACCGACCAATGTTTCCTGTGTTGTTAGGTATTTCGGGTTCTATTAATACGATGTTAAGAGGCATAATTAATTAATTGTTTCTCCTCCTTTTTAAGGAGGAGTGAATTCCGATTAAAAATCGGAAGACGAGGTGGTTAACCCTTCCATCACTGCGTGACACCTTCCCTTAAAAAGGGAAGGATCTTTTATTGATTAATTGAGCTTACAAAACTATCAATTTTATCCACACCTTTCGTACTCAAATGCTTAATAAATGCAGAACCAATAATGGCACCTTTTGCATATTCTGTTGCTTGTGTAAAGGTTTTATTATTTGAAATACCAAAGCCTACAATTTGAGGGTTCTTAAGCTTCATATCTGCAATTCGTTTAAAATAATGGGTTTGGACTTCTCCAAAGCCAGATTGACTTCCTGTAACACTTGCAGAACTTACCATATAGATAAAACCGTTTGAAATTGAATCTATATAATTAATGCGCTCTACAGATGTTTGAGGAGTAATTAAAAACACATTGATTAAACCATACTTTTCAAAGGTGACTTTGTAGTTTTCATTAAAAACATCAACTGGTAAATCGGGAATAATTAATCCATCGATGCCAACTTTTTGACATTTCTTACAAAAGGCTTCCACACCATATTGAAATATTGGGTTAAAATAGCCCATAATGAGTAATGGAATTGAAACTGTTTTTCTAATGTCTTTTAACTGTTTAAAAAGTACTTCTGAAGTCATTCCGTTTTGCAATGCTTGTGTAGAGCTTGCTTGAATAGTTGGACCATCTGCTAAAGGGTCACTAAAGGGCAACCCTATTTCAATGAAATCCACATCGCTTTTTTCTAAATTTTGAATGATAGTAACTGTGTCATCTAAATTTGGATAACCAGCTGTAAAGTATATCGATAAGAGTTTTTTATTCTCTTGTAATGTTTGATTTATTATGTTCATTGCTGTTTTTAATTAATTTGATTAATTCATCTCTTTGTTTAGCAATTTTAATTCCGTTTCCTAAATCTATAATTCCTTCGTGAAATTTATTAAAGATAGATTCTAATAATTTATTAATATTATTAAGTTCAAAAAACGAATAGCTTTCATAGTCATCCTGAAACATATAATGGGAAATTGTATTTCTAATTTTGTTTAGTTTTCTAATATCTGATAAAAGACTGTCTTTGTTCTTGAAAGAAATATGATTTTCCAAAGTATTAAGGATATAGGAATATGAATCGTCATCTTGTATTTTTTTGTAGCGGATTTTATTTGGATAAACCAAAAGCTTGACTAAAAAATTAGAGTAGATTATTAATTGTTTCATCATTTCTATAGTAGATTGATGATATAGGATAATAGACAACACTTTTTCATTAGAATTTTTACTTTTTGAAAATTCTATAGCATTATGAAATAAAATACTTGCATTGGTCGTGTCATCAGTATACTCATAATCTAATGTGCCAAAAGTATTTTTTAAATATGATATTAATTCTTTTTCGTAATTCATTACAATTTAAAATGATTGATATATGTATCTAGATCCTTATCGCCACGACCAGATAAATTTAGTACAATAATATCATTGGGTTGAAATGTTTTCTGTTCAAAAATAGCGAGAGCGTGAGCACTTTCTATAGCAGGAATAATACCTTCCAGTTGGCATAATTCCAAACCTGCTTTCATAGCCTCATCATCTGTAATCGACATAAATTCCGCTCGACCAGATTTATATAAATGAGCATGCATTGGTCCAACTCCTGGATAATCCAGTCCAGCTGAAATAGAATATGGCTCTGTTATTTGTCCATCTTTGGTTTGCATCAATAATGTTTTACTGCCATGAATAATGCCTACTTTTCCCAATACAGAAGTGGCAGCACTTTCACCAGAATCTATACCTTTCCCGGCAGCTTCAACAGCAATTAGTTTTACATTTTCATCATCTAAAAAATGATAGTATGCTCCAGCTGCATTACTGCCTCCACCAACACATGCAATGACATAATCGGGTTTGGTTTTGCCTTCGTGTTCCTTGAGTTGCCATTGTATTTCTTCTGAAATTACGGATTGAAAACGAGCCACCATATCTGGATAAGGATGAGGACCAACGACACTTCCAATAATATAATGCGTATCCACAGGATTATTAATCCAATCGCGAATAGCTTCGTTGGTGGCATCTTTTAGTGTTTTACTTCCGGACAATGCCGGAATTACTGTTGCACCAAGCATTTTCATTCGTGCTACATTTGGTGCTTGTCTGGCAATATCAATTTCTCCCATATACACAATGCATTCCATTCCCATTAAAGCGCAAACCGTTGCTGTGGCTACACCATGTTGTCCGGCTCCTGTTTCGGCAATGATACGATTTTTTCCAAGGCGTTTTGCCATAAGAATTTGTCCAATCGTATTGTTTATTTTATGTGCTCCAGTATGGTTAAGGTCTTCACGTTTAAGATAGATTTTAGTGTTGTATTTTTTTGAAAGGCGTTTTGCATAATATAAAGGAGAAGGTCGACCTACATAATCTTTTAAAAGCTGATTGAATTCTTTTTGAAAAGATGAATCTGCCATTATTTTCAGATAGTTTTGGCGCAATTCTTCTACATTTGGATAGAGCATTTCTGGAATGTATGCACCTCCAAACTCGCCGTAGTATCCTTTTTTGTTGATGTTGAACGTATTCATAATTTTTGTATTTCCGTGAAGACGGAAATCTTTTGTTTCTTATTTTTATAAATACCTACAAGGTTTTTAAACCTTGCAGGATAATTTTGGTCACTGCTATAATGACAAGTTTGTTTTAAATTCTTTTAATTTCTCAACGTTTTTTAACCCAGGTTCAATTTCGAACTTGCTATTCACATCAATGGCATAACAGTATTTGGACTCTTGCCTTTGCAGGAATGACAAAACGCTTTCTATTTGGTCTAATCCAATGCCACCACTTAAAAAGAAAGGTTTGGTTGAAGGATAGTTTTTTAAAACATTCCAATTGAATGCATAACCATTACCTCCAGGTAATTTTCCTTTGGTGTCAAATAGAAAGTAATCACAAACATTTTCGTAAGGCTGTAATACTTCAAAATTGAAAGTGTCTTTTATGGAGAATACTTTGATGATTTCTGTCATTCCTGCCTTTCGACTTCGCTCAAGATAAACTTCGGCAGGAATCTCTTGATGAGATTTCTCATCCCGATAGCTATCGGGACGTTCGAAATGACGAATTTCTTTTAATTTTCTGCAAAATTCTGGCGTTTCATTGCCATGTAATTGAACTGCTTGTAAATCGTATTTCTTAATTTTTTCTGTGATTTCTTCAATTGAAGCGTTTACAAAAACACCAACTTTTTTAATTGTATTTGGAATTTTTGGAATGATATTTTCAAAATAGCGAGGTGAGTTTTCATGAAATATAAAACCCAGATAATCTGGTTGCAGTTTTGCAACTGCAAGAATATTTTCTTGATATTTCATTCCGCAAACCTTCAACTTCATAACTCTAATTCTTTTATAAATTTCATCGCACTTGCACCTGGATTATTTGTTTTCATAAAATTTTCTCCAATTAAAAATCCTTGATAGCCATACGGTTTCAATTCCTTGACAGCTTCAACTGAACCAATACCACTTTCTGATACTTTTACAAATTCATCTGGAATTAATTGACTTAATTTTTTACTGGTTTCTATGCTTACTTCAAAAGTTTTTAAATTCCTGTTATTTACACCAATCATATCCAAACTTGGTATGATAGATTTATGGAATTCTTTCTCGTTATGAACTTCTAACAACACCTCTAATTTTAGACTTTTTGCCAGTTCGGAAAATTGCTTTATTTCTGCTCGTGTTAATATTGCAGCAATTAATAAAACAACATCTGCACCAAAAGCTTTGGCTTCTATAATTTGGTACTCATCAATCACAAACTCTTTTCGTAATAAAGACAAGTTACAATTTTCTCTTGCAGATAATAAATCGTCTAAAGTACCTCCGAAATAAATTTCGTCTGTTAATACTGACATACCACAAACACCTGCGGTTTCATAACCAAATGCGACATCTTCGACTGTAGCTGTATCATTGATTACAAATTTTGATGGTGAGCGACGTTTGAATTCTGCAATAATTCCTGTTTTACTATTTTTTAGTTTGTTTGATAGAGACATAGTTTCCTTTTCAAAAAAAGGTGTTTGTTCTAATATTCTGATAGGAATTAGCTCTTTTTTGAGAACTATTTCTTTAAGTTTGTCTTTTACTATGTTGTCTAATATTGTCATTTGCATTTATGCAATTCCCATGAAAATGGGAATCTTTTTAATGTTCTCTCTATATTTATTTAGATATTGAAACAATACCGATAATTAATAGGACAGCATGACACTATGCGTCACTCAATTCTATCAATTTATCTAAACTTTGTTTTGCTTTTCCTGATAGCAATGATTCTTTAGCCAACTCAAAACCTTCTTTATGATTAATTTGTTTTGATGTTGCTATTGCCAAACCAGCATTAGCGCAAACTACATTATTTTGTGGTTCTGTTCCTTTGCCATTAATTATATTTAAAAATATTTTGGCAGCATCTTTTATGGTATTTCCTCCAAAAATATCCTCTTGTTTAATTTGATTAACTCCTAAATCTTCTGGTGAAAACAGGGTTTCAGAATGATTAGAAATTACTTTAGTCTTTCCTGTTAAAGAAATTTCGTCATAGCCATCCAATGCATGAATAATAGCATAATTTTTATCTGTGTTTTGATATAAATAACTGTACAAACGAAGCAATTCTAAATTAAATACACCAACGATTTGATTTTTTGGAAATGAAGGATTTACCATTGGACCTAACATATTGAAAAAGGTTTTCACACCCAATTCGCGACGAATAGGTGCCACATTTTTCATAGCTGGATGAAATAATGGTGCATGCAGCACACAAATTCCAGCTTTGTCAATACACTGTTTTAAGAAATCTTCATTGTTAGAAAATTTAATGCCGAGATATTCCATAACATTTGATGAGCCACAAGCCGAAGATACACCATAATTACCATGTTTGGCAACTTTAACTCCAGCTCCAGAAGTTACAAAAGATGACAAGGTTGAAATGTTAAAAGTGTCTTTTCCGTCACCTCCAGTTCCGCATAAATCGATAGCATTGAATGCTGTTAAATCAATAGGAATACACAATTCCAGAAGCGCGTCTCTAAAGCCTTTTAATTCTTCAAGCGTTATGCTACGCATCATGTAAACCGTTAGAAAAGATGCTATTTGGCTTTGGTTATAATCACCTTTAGAAATATTAACCAATACTTGTTTAGCTTCTTGGCTGGAGATGCTTTCGTGATTTATTAATCTGTTTAGTAATTGTTTCATCCTATTCCTAACCCTTTCTGTCACTTCGTGACATCTTTCCCAAAGGGAAAGAAATTAATTGTTTTTTATTTTCTGCCGACTGTTTACTGATACTGAATACTGCCAACTTATTTAATTTTTTACCCAATTCTCTAACATTTTCTTTCCGTTTGGTGTTAATACCGATTCTGGATGAAATTGTACACCTTTAACATCAAACGTTTTATGTCGTAACGACATTACTTGTCCGTTTTTATCAAAAGAGGTTGCCTCTAATACTGATGGTAAATTTTTATCTACAACCCAAGAATGGTAACGTCCAACTTCAATTTCTTTATTAAATCCGTTAAATAAAGATTCGTCATCCACTATAATATTTATTTTGGTCGCTACACCATGATAAACGGTATCTAAATTTATGAGTTTGCCACCAAATACTTCGCAAATAGCTTGTTGACCGAGACAAACACCGAGAATGCTTTTTGTGGATGCATATTTTTTGATTATAGATTTTAGTAAACCAGCCTCATCAGGAATTCCAGGTCCAGGAGACAGCACAATTTTATCGAAAGGTTCCACTTCTTCAAGTGTAAGTTTATTATTGCGTTTTACAGTTACATCACAATCCAAATCTTTTAAATAATGTACAAGATTGTAGGTGAAACTGTCGTAATTATCTATGACTAATACTTCTCTCATCTTTTTTGTCATTCCTGCGAAGGCAGGAATCTTTTTAAATTTAACTTCATTTTTCTTTTTGCCACAATCCCGATAGCTATCGGGACACGAATGTTTGTTTGCGTTAAGGATTGAAGCGGCATCCTTTTGCTTTTTTGCAAAAGATATAGCGAAAAGCCTGACCCTTGTGGTAACGCCATAATTCTAAATTTCTTTTGCCAATTCAATAGCCTTTGTGAGTGCTCCTAATTTATTGTAAACTTCTTGTAATTCTGTTTCGGGATTGGATTTTGAAACTAATCCTGCTCCTGCCTGCCAATGTAATTGATGGTTTTTACTTAAAAATGTTCTAATCATGATAGCATGGTTATAATTGCCTTCAAAATCCATGAACCCTATAGCTCCACCATAAAACGAACGGCTTGTTTTTTCGTACAGTTCTATAAGTTGCATGGCTTTATGTTTTGGTGCACCACTTAAAGTTCCTGCTGGAAATGTATCTGCTACAACTTGCATTGTAGAAATATCTTTATGTTTTATCCCAGTTACTTTACTCACCAAATGTATAACATGTGAAAAAAACTGAACTTCACGATAGGTTTCTACTTTTACTTGGCGACTATTTCTGCTTAAATCGTTTCTTGCCAAATCGACAAGCATTACATGTTCTGCATTTTCTTTGTCATCTGTTGTAAGTTGTTTTGCAAGTTCCGCATCTTTTAAGTCGTCTCCAGTTCGCTTAAAAGTTCCTGCTATTGGATGAATCTCGGCTTGACCGTTTTTAACAATTAATTGTGCTTCAGGAGAGCTGCCAAATATTTTAAAATTACCATAATCAAAATAGAATAGGTAGGGTGAAGGATTTATATTTCGTAACGCACGATATACATTAAACTCGTCACCTTTAAAGTCTTGTGTGAATTTTTTTGATAAGACCAACTGAAACACATCGCCTCTTGCACAATGTTTTTTCGCTAATTCAACATAGTTTTTATACTCATTATCTGTAATATTTGACGTTATTTTTCCATTGATTGAAAAATCATAAGACGCAAAATTATGCGCTTTTATAAGCTGCAAAATATCGTCTATATTGTTTTCAGATTTAAAGCAATGTGCAAAAATATAGGCTTCATTTTTAAAATGATTGATTGCAATAATGTTTTGATACACAGCATAAAAAATATCTGGAATATTAAGTGAATCTTCTTTTTTTGAAATATTAATATCTTCAAAATAACGGACTGCATCATAAGCCATATAGCCGAAAATACCATTGTTTATGAATTTAAAGTTCTTTTCGGAACTTACTTTAAAACGCTGTGTGAATTGATGAATTTCTTCAGAAACATTAATCGAATTATTTATATGTGTTGTTGTAGAGCTTCCATCAGGAAATGTTTGAGTAATAATTTCGTTTTCTACTTTTATAGAAGCTATTGGGTTACAACATATATAAGAAAAGCTATTATCGTTGGTATGATAATCACTACTTTCTAACAAAATACTATTTGGATATTTATCTCTAATTTTAAGATAAATGCTCACAGGTGTAATAGTATCTGCAAGAATTTTTTTGTAATGTGTGTTTAGGTTGTATGTTATCATAAATTATTAATAAAAAAAGGCTTGTC
>JADFSQ010000059.1 GCA_022560715.1 Bacteroidota bacterium | reverse complement strand
AAATTGTCTCTATTGTTGGTGCTTCTGGTGCCGGAAAAACAACACTATTGCAAATTTTAGGAACGCTTGATAATTCATCAACTTCTGAAAAATTAGAACTACAGATTAACAACACTTCCGTAATTAATTTAAACGATAAATCCTTGGCAAAGTTCAGGAATGAGCATATTGGTTTTATTTTTCAGTTTCATCAGTTATTACCGGAATTTACAGCTTTAGAAAATGTGTGTATTCCAGCATTTATTAAAGGTTTAAACAAATCAGAAGCCGAAGACAAGGCAAAACAGCTTTTAGATTTTTTAGGGCTTTCTCAAAGATCTGATCATAAACCCAATGAACTTTCGGGTGGCGAACTGCAACGCGTAGCAGTTGCCAGAGCATTGATAAATAAGCCTAACCTAATTCTCGCCGACGAACCTTCTGGAAATCTGGACAGTGAATCTGCCGAAAATTTACACAAGCTCTTTTTTAAATTACGTGACGAATTTGGACAAACCTTTGTGATTGTAACGCATAACCAAGAACTGGCAAATATGGCTGATAGAAAGCTAACGATGGTTGATGGGAGAATTATAAATAATTAACTCTATTTTGGTTTAAATTTTTAGAGTTGCGCTTATCGGTTAGGCTATGATTTCGTTGTGGATAAATCCGATAGGATTTTCCGCTTTAGAAATCAGCCGTGTTAAATATACTAAACTTTGGTGTGGCACAAAACCGCAATGAATTATAGCCATCCTAAGTTAGCTTTAGTTTTTACTATTTGTTAAAAATCTGAAGATATTTTAATAACCCAATAATCGCTTGCTTGATATGAATTTCCAATATTGTCCTCACTTTTATCTTTTGATTTAGTAGACCATGATTGACCACCTAAAATATATCCACCATCGATTGTTTGTTCTAAATCAGCAAACTCATCATAACCTGGAGTTTCTAAAATAATTTGATTTAATTTATTACCGTTTTCATCAATTTTTAATATAAAGAAATCAAAGGATTGATAGGGATAAGATTCTGTTAATACAGTTCCTCCAATCACATATGAGTTGTTTACAGTTCTAATTACCTTTTGAACTCCACTATGTTCATTTGGTAGAACACCTTCAATGACCTTTTGCCATATAACTGTGCCTGTTGAATCTATTTTTACAATCATGATTCCTTTATCGGGAAAAAATGTATTTCCCACAAGAAGATAATTTCCATCAGAAGTTAATGTCAAAGAACTAAAATTATCCCTATTTTCACTTCCAACTGAAATTTGCCACTGAATATTACCAGAAGAATCTAATTTTACTATCCAGTAGTCCATATGGCCATTTGTGGGAACTGTTTTATTTCCTGAAACTGAGGAATTTGAAGAGCCACCTATAATGTATCCACCATTATCAATTTCAAGAACTTGTCCTAATATGTTTTCTGCGCTACCACCAATAGATTTTTGCCATTGAATATTACCAGAAGCATCTAATTTTACTATCCAATAATCATTATTACCGTATCGTTCTTCATTTTTATCGCCAGAGATTCCTGAGTTTGAATCTCCTGCTAATAAATATCCACCATCTGATGTTTGCAATATGGTTTTTATAGTTTCATTTCCTGTACCACCAATTGTATTTTGCCATTTAATATTGCCAAAAGAGTCTAATTTTACTATCCAAAAATCAAAAGTGGTTATGGCAGGTCCTATACAATCTTCAAGCTTATCTCCATATCTATCTGAACTTGATGAACCTCCAATAATATACCCACCATCCATAGTTTGATGTACTCCTGCATTCATGTCTTCTTCATTCCCGCTTCCAATCGAATTTTGCCATTCGATCTCTCCAATATTACTCAATTTTATTACCCAATAGTCTTGTGCATAACTAACCCAACTACTTTCTGTTTTGTCAGCACCAATCGGTGAATTAGATGATCCTCCAACAATATATCCGCCGTCAGATGTTTGCTCTACAGATGATAATATATCCCATGCAAAACCACCAATGGTATTTTCCCATTCTATATAAATATTACGATCATTCAAATTTTCGTTTTCAATGTCATTAGGTTCTACATTACTACATGTGCATAGTAATAAAAAGTTGCTCATGAGTATAAAAAAATATTTAAATATTTTCATTTTTATCAATTTTTAAATTAAAGCTAATGTTACGATATCTTTCGTTTCAATGATTTATATCGAACGATACCTACCTACGGCAGGCAGGAGCGAAGTTATAATTTTTATTTAAAATAATCAATGCTTCTCTTACTTAACTTATCCGAAATATATCAATAAACTCTCTATATTTATCACTAAAACAGCAACCAAATATTAGTGTATTAGTGGCAAACTTTTTATTATTGTAACTCATAATCAAGAACTAGTTAATATGGCTTATAGAAAGCTAACTATGGTTGATGGTAAAATTATAAATATCAACTCTATTTTGACTTAATTTTTAGAGTTGCGCTTATCGGTTTTGTATATGATTAGTTGCGTGTTTAAACACTAAATTTAGCAAATACAAACCGAGTAGAAAATCCGTCCTGCCACGCTTTGCGTGGGAGGATTTTCGTAAGTAGGCTTGCACTAGCAATTAATTTTATAATTTGTTACCTGTAGTTTTTAGCTTTGATATCAAATCCGTTACATGTTCAAACTCATCTATAGTAGAAAAGATATGATCTGCATCAATTCTAATAAAGTTGTCTTTCAAAGTAATGCTATTACCATTAAATTTTTTAAGCTTTTTTAAAATATTTTTTTCAAATTCAGTTATTTTGTTTTTAGAAAATATGCTCTTTATTTTACTGGAATTTTCAAATTCAAAATTATTTATATCTAACCTGTTTTCATATTCTACTATTATAGATGTTTTGTTAGTATTGTGACCTTCAGTTGATTTCCATAATATTCCAATAAAACTAAAGGTGGCTACTTCATTTGTATAATTAATCAAATAAAGAGATTGAATGACATTAAGTAGATTACGTTCTTTATATTTTAAATCTATGTTTTTTAACTTAGAAAACTCATTCCAAACTTTATCTACTTTATTCCAATTCATTTTTTTTAATTACAGGTAATGGATTAAGATATATTCAGTTTCAATTGGTTATATCGTCCGATAAGCGAAATTAGTTTTTTATTTAAAACTTATCAAGATTATTTATACATTTAATCACTAAAATTGGTAATCAAACATTCGTCTATCTGTGGCAAACTTTTTAAACATTACAGAACTCAAAGATTTTTTAGATTCTAAAGTTGTACAATACAACAACTCAAGATTTATTGAAAGTGACCCTATACAAGTGCCACATCAATTCAATAAAAAAGAGGACATCGAAATTGCTGCTTTCTTAACTGCAACCATAGCATGGGGAAATAGAAAAAGCATCATCAAGAATGCAAAATATATGATGCAATTGCTCGATAATTCGCCTTATGACTTTGTGATGAATCATCAGGAAACCGATTTAGAACAGCTACTTCCTTTTGTACATCGTACATTTAATGGTAACGATTTTATTCAGTTTATAAAGTGCCTAAGGTACATTTATGAAACTCATCTTGGGTTAGAAAATGTTTTTAGTAAACACGCAGAAACAAATTCGTTACAAAAATCAATTCATCAATTAAAAAAAGTGTTTTTTGAAATAGAGCATTTAGCCAGAACACAAAAACATATTAGCGACCCACTTAAAAATTCGGCAGCGAAACGTATTAATATGTTTTTACGATGGATGGTAAGACGTGATAATGCAGGTGTTGATTTTGGTATTTGGACAAGCCTCTCTCCTGCGCAACTTTCTTGCCCTTTGGATGTACATTCTGGAAACGTTGCTAGAAAATTAGGCTTATTACATCGAAAACAAAATGATGGGAAAGCTTTATTGGAACTCGATTCAGCTTTAAGAAAACTTGATGCACAAGATCCTGTAAAATATGATTTTGCCTTATTTGGTTTAGGCGTTTTTGAAGGGTTTTAACTTTAGCACACTTTAGGCACTTTAGACACTTTTATGAATTAACATTTATTTATTTCTCTTTTACTTTCAAAGTAGTAATTTAGACACATTCTAAAACCAATAAAACACAATGAAAAAACCAGTTCTACTCTTTTTCTTTATAGGAATTCTTTTTTCTTATAGCCAAAGTAGAAAAATCCCAATAGACACCATGGTTGTAACTACACATAATACAACTGTAAAAGGGCAAAATTTTTCTTATACTGCCACCACAGGAATGCAACCGGTTTGGGATAAAAATGGTGAACCAACTGCAACATTATTTTATACCTATTACAAACGTAATAATATTAAAAACAGAGCTAAAAGACCGTTGATTATTTCTTTTAATGGCGGACCAGGATCAGCTTCAGTATGGATGCATATCGCTTATACAGGGCCTCGTATTTTAAATATTGATGATGAAGGTTATCCTGTGCAACCTTATGGATTCAGGAATAACCCAAATTCTATTATTGATGTAGCAGATATTGTATTTGTAAATCCGGTAAATACAGGCTACTCAAGAATGATTCCTGATAAAGATGGTAAAATGCCAGAGAAAGAACAATTCTTTGGAATTAATGCAGATATTAAATACCTCGCCGAATGGGTAAACACCTTTGTTTCCCGAAACAACCGTTGGGAATCTCCCAAATATATTATTGGCGAAAGCTATGGAGGCACCCGAGTGATGGGATTATCTCTTGAACTGCAAAATAGCCAATGGATGTATTTAAATGGTGTTATTATGGTGTCTCCTGCCGATTATAAAGTATTGCGAAATGGTGGTCCGGTTTCTTCTGCGTTGAATTTGCCATATTATACAGCTGCTGCCTGGTACCATAAAATGTTACCTAGTGCCTTGCAAAGTAAAGATTTACTTGAAATTTTACCAGAATCTGAAGATTATGCAATTAATACTTTAATGCCTGCATTGGCAAAAGGAGGATTTATTTCGGATGCTGAACGGCAAAGCGTTGCAGAAAAAATGGCATATTATTCTGGTTTAAGTAAAAAATCTATTCTACAACATAATTTATTTGTTCCGAATAGTTTTTTCTGGAAAGAACTATTACGTGATAAAACGGGTCAAACTATTGGACGCTTAGATTCTCGCTATTTAGGACTTGATAAAATGGAAGCTGGAACCCGACCTGATTACAGTGCCGAATTAACGTCTTGGTTACACTCGTTTACACCTGCAATAAACGATTACATCAAAAAAGAATTAAAATTTAATACAGATATTAAATACAATATGTTTGGTTCTGTGCGTCCTTGGAATAACGAAAATGATAACACCAGAGATAATTTACGTCAGGCAATGGCTTCAAATCCGTATTTAAAAGTATTGAATCAATCTGGATATTACGATGGAGCTACAACGTATTTTAGTGCAAAATACACGATGTGGCAAATAGACCCAAGTGGTAAAATGAAAGACCGCTTTACGTTTAAAGGATATAGAAGCGGACACATGATGTATTTACGAAATGAAGATTTAATTAAAGCTAATGATGACATTCGTGAGTTTATCAAAAATTCTTCAGCCAAAGGGAAAGCCGCTAAATATTAAAAGATAATAATTGATTAGTAGCTTGCTAGAAAAGATGTAAGACCGCTTCGCTGAAAGAAAATAGACAAAAGACTTATTTTTAGTTATCTAACAAACAGTTAAATACATATCATAAAGACTAAAGACTAAAGTGTCATAGGTTTGGTTTGGCAGACTAAAAGTCTGTTTAGTGAAATTCGTGGCAAAATATTTTTAGACTCTAAAGCGAAACACACTATTGTAGATAGTTTTAACTACTTTTGAAACCAATAAATATGAACACATGAAATACTCTTTATATTTCGGATTAAGAACACTTTTTATTTTAGTGTTGTTGAGTTCTTGTAGATCTGAACCAGCCGAAACTATTACTTTTCTAACTGTTCCTACTGAAGCAAACAGTTCCGAGCCTAATTTGCATAAAGCAAATGATGGTACAATTTATTTAAGTTGGATTGAAACTAATGCTGATAAAAGCAATACCTTATTGTTGTCAACTTTAAACGATGATAACAGTTGGTCAACACCAAAAACTATTGCTAATGGTACAGGTTGGTTTGTAAATTGGGCAGACTTCCCTTCTATCACTTCTTTTGGAGACAATGGTTTAGCTGCTCATTATTTAGACAAAAGTGCCGATGATACTTATGCATATGATGTAAAACTCATACTCTCTAACGATAACGGAAATACTTGGGAAAAGGCATTTATTCCACATACTGATAATACAAATACCGAACACGGTTTTGTGAGTAAAGTTGCTACTAATGATGGTAATTTTCTTGCTGTATGGCTTGACGGAAGGCAAATGGCTTACGCCGAAAAAGATTCGACCATAACAAAAGAAATGACTATACGAAGTGCGATTATAAATAAAGACGGAATCTTGCTAAATGAATATTTATTAGATTCTCGTGTTTGTGATTGTTGTCAGACTGATGCTGCCATGACAAAAAATGGTGCAATAGTTGTGTATAGAGATCGTTCAGAAGATGAAATAAGAGACATTTATTATGTACGGCAAATTAATAACGAATGGACAGAACCGAAACCTATTTTTAACGATAATTGGCATATTGTTGGCTGCCCAGTAAATGGTGCTGCAATTTCTACTAAAGAAAACACAGTAGCTGTAGTTTGGTTTACTATGGCAAACAACACACCCAAAGTAAAAGTTGTGTTCTCTAAAGATAATGGCGAAACCTTTGGTGAGCCAATAAATATTGGCGTAGACCCAATGGGTCGTGTGGATATTGAAATTTTAGAAGATGGTTCGGCTTTAGTAAGTTGGATGGATATTGTGGAAGATAGTACTGTAATCCAACTTCAAAAAGTAGGTGCTGATGGAACTTTAAGTGAACTTATTACATTAACGGAATCTTCCGAAAGCCGTTCAAGTGGTTTTCCCAGAATGGTTCTTAAAGATGATAAGGCTTATTTAACCTGGACCAATGTTGGCGAAGAAAATTTAAGTATTAAAACTGCTGTAATAAATACGAAGAATTTAAAATAATTATGTGTAATAAATGCAGCAACCTTTAATCAGCATTCTTATTCCCTTTAAAAATACTGCTGAATTTTTACCAGAATGTTTGCAGTCTATTATTAATCAATCGTATAAAAATTGGGAATTGCTAATCGTTGATGATGGCTCGACTGATGAAAGCTTCAAATTGGTTGAAAAATTCAGTAATGACGATACTCGAATTAAACTCTTCAAAAATAATGGCTCTGGAATTATTAGTGCCTTACGATTAGCATTTTCTGAAAGCAAAGGTGAGTTGATTACAAGAATGGATAGTGATGATATCATGTCTTCGAATAAACTGGAAGTATTAAGCAATAATCTAATCAAATATGGAAGAAAGCACGTCGCTATTGGGTTGGTTCACTATTTTTCAGAAACAGGAATTGGCGATGGTTATTCTAAATATGAAGCATGGATAAACAACTTAACCAAAAACGGAACCAATTATTCTGAAATTTATAAAGAATGTGTTATTCCCTCTCCATGTTGGATGGTTTTTCGTGAAGATTTAATTAATGCTGATGCTTTTAACTCTAATCGCTATCCTGAAGATTACGATTTGACCTTCAGGTTTTACCAAAATAATTATAAATGTATTCCATGCGCAACTGTGTTACACCAATGGAGAGATTATGCAACAAGAGCGTCCCGAACCGATTCTCATTATGCACATAACTATCTGCTAGACATTAAATTACACTATTTTTTAAAGTTGGATTATGACAGCACAAGACCTCTAACACTTTGGGGAGCTGGAAATAAAGGCAAAACCATAGTCAAAACTCTGATAGAAAACGAAGTCCCTTTTGATTGGATTTGTGATAACCCAAAAAAAATCGGACGTGATATTTATGGTAAAAAGCTTAAACCGTTCCGTTTTTTAAAGCAGATTAAAAACCCTCAAAGCATCATAACTGTTGCCAATGCCGAAGCTCAAAAACAAATAAGAAACTATCTAAAGAAATTAGAACTCCAATCTATGAAGGATTATTTTTTCTTCTGCTGAAGGAATAGAACACAGATAACGCTGATTTAGCGGATATTCACTGATAAAAAATTAAATTTCTCAAAAGGTTACAGAGTTTATCAGGTTTCATTTTTTAAAGACAATATTAAAATTTCGAGTATTTTAATTGTTCATTTTTTTAGACCTCACAGGTTTTAAAAACCTGTGAGGTCTGGATAAATCTAATACATTGATAAAAAAGTTAAATTTCTCAAAACGATTCCAAGTTTATCAGGTATCATTTTCTATATTTGACAAATCATTTTAAGGATGCAGTTTAAATACCCAGAACTTCTTTACGCTTTACTCCTACTTCTTATTCCTATAATTGTTCATTTATTTCAGTTACGAAAATTTCAAAAAGTTGCATTTACCAATGTTCAGTTTTTAAAACAAGT
>JADFSQ010000058.1 GCA_022560715.1 Bacteroidota bacterium | reverse complement strand
CATATAGTGGCGAAACAGAAACCAACATGAACATTTTTGTCGCAAAGTTTGATGAAAGAAAAAAAGAAAAAAAAACAAATACTTTTTTATTATCATCAAGTGATGTGTCCATTTACAATAGTGAATTTAGATTAACCAATGAAAATCGTGACATACAGCAGGTTTTTGTTTTTAAAGACCTAAACATTAATGCTACAAATTTTTTAATTAGTGGACCTATTGTTAGCGCAAGAATAAACAAGTTTAGTTTTAAAGATACGCGTGGTGTAGAAATTAAAAACCTAATAACAAATTTCAACTATTCTTTACAGGGAATGACTTTTGAAAATCTTCAAATTAAAACAGAAAACTCAACACTTAAAGGCAGTTTGAAATTTGATTATAATCGAAAAGATTTACAATATTTTGTTGATAGTGTTAAAGTGAGTGCAACTTTTATCGATTCTAAAATTGCTTTAAATGAGCTTAACAGGTTTTATAACGAATTTGGTAAAAATCAAAGTGCGACGTTTAATGTGACGCTTTCAGGCACTTTAAACGATTTAACTGCAAGCAACTTGTTTCTCAAAACCTCTCGTGAAACTTTAATTGACGGAACCATCAATTTTAAAAACCTGTTTAATAAAGAGAAAGGTAATTTTGTTATGGATGCTCATTTTAAAAGGCTTTCTTCAACATATAAAGACTTAAGAGCATTGTTGCCCAATGTACTTGGCAAATCGTTGCCATCATCTTTAGATGAATTGGGAAAATTCACTATACATGGTAGCACGATATTGACTTCTAAAACTTTAAATGCTGATATTGAAATGGATACTAAACTTGGCTATATAATTGCTAATTTAGAAATGAACGATATTGATAATATTGACAATGCATCCTACAAAGGAAATATTACTTTAGACGATTTTGATATAGGAACGTTTTTAAACAATCCTAAAGTCGGAAAGGTATCTGTAAACCTTGATGTAAATGGTAAAGGATTTACAAAACAATTGCTTAATACTTTTGTTAAAGGTGATATTTATAATTTAGAATATAATAACTACAGCTATATTGATATTGCCGTTTCAGGAACTATACAAGAAATGATATTTAATGGCAATCTGGTTGCCAAGGATAAAAATTTAGACCTTCAATTTAATGGATTGGTAGATTTTTCTGAAGATATATACAATTACAATTTTGCAGCCAATGTAAACTATGCAAACCTTAATGCTTTAAACTTTGTTTCTAAAGATAGTACTTCAATTTTTACAGGACAGGTAAAGATGAATATGAAAGGAACAAATCTTGATAATGCCCAGGGAAGTGTTTCGTTTATTAACACATTATATAAAAATCAAAACGACGAGTATTATTTCAAGGATTTCTCAATATCCTCTCACTTTGAAAACGATATACGCTATATTAATGTAAATTCTCCCGACATTATTGAAGGTAGTTTGTATGGAAAATTTAAGTTTAGAGATGTCACTAAACTATTAGAAAATTCATTCGGAAACATTTATACAAATTATATACCTAACGAAATAGAATCAGACCAATTTATAAATTTCAATTTTAAGATTTACAATAAGATAGCTGAAGTTTTTTATCCGGATTTAAAACTAGGAAGCAATACATTTATTAAGGGAAGGGTAGAAAGTGATGCTAAAAATTTCAATTTAACATTTAAGTCCCCACAAATACGTTTAGACGATTATTTTGCAAAGAATATTCAACTCATAATTGATAATAAAAATCCAATTTTTAATACCTATATCGAAATAGATAGTATAAAAACTAAGTATTACAATACATCAAAATTCAGCTTAATAAATGTAACCAGAAATGATACTTTATTTATTAAAACTGAATTTAGAGGCGGAAAATCTAATGAAGACAATTTTAGCTTAAATTTATTTTATACAATTAACGAAGAAAATAATTCAGTATTTGGATTTAAAAAATCTGAAATAGAATTTAAAAACAATGTATGGTTTGTAAATGAAGAGAAAAATAACTTCAATAAAATTGAGTTTGACAGATCGTTTCGAAATATAAAAATTGATAATTTGCGTTTAAGCTACCTTAAAGAAGAAATTGAATTGTCAGGAATTATTAGAGATTCTTCTTCATACAAAAATATTAATTTAACATTTAAAGATGTTGAGTTGGCAAAGATAACACCTCGAATTGATAGCCTTGCCCTTGCAGGTAAAGTAAACGGAACATTAAGCATACAGCAGCAAAATGCTGCTTATTTTCCAGAATCTAAAATAATAATTGATGATTTTAAAGTTAACAATTTTTATCTTGGGTCTTTTAAAGCCAATATTAAAGGCAATGAATCTTTGACCAATTATAATGTGAATGTGAGTTTAAAAGATGATACTACCGAATCTCTTAAAATTGTGGGCAATTTAGATGTATCTGGAACGAATTCTAAATTAGATTTAGATATTAACTTCAATAAATTTATTTTAAATCCATTAAATCCTTTTGGAGGAGGTGTTATTACAAATATGCGTGGCGAGATTACAGGTAATGCAAAAGTTACAGGTAGGTTGCAACGACCTCAAATTAATGGACAATTAACATTAGATAATGGAGGCTTAAGTATGCCATATCTTAACATAGATTATGCATTTACCGATAATACTATTATTGGTTTGAAAGACCAAAGTTTTATATTTAATAAAGCGAATTTAGTAGATACTGAATTTTTTTCTAAAGCTACCTTAAGTGGAAATATAAGTCATATTAATTTTTCGAAATGGTCTTTGGGACTTTCGATTGATACTAATAAACTATTGGTTTTAAATACAGAATACGGTGAAGATGCCTTATACTATGGGACTGCTTTTGTTAGTGGAATTATTAATGTTGATGGCCCAATGGATCAATTGGTTATTATAGCCGATGTTACTACAGAAGAAGGTACAATCTTTAAAATTCCATTAAACGATACCGAAACTTTTGGAAACCATGCCTACATACATTTTTTAACTCCCGAAGAAAAAGAAGCTAGTTTAAGAGGAGAACTAATAGTTACAAAATATATTAAAGGCTTAGAATTATATTTTGATCTTTCTGTAAATGAAAATGCTGAAATTGAAATTGTAATAGATAAAGATTCTGGAAGTTCTATTCGAGGACGTGGAAATGGGATATTATTGATAGAAATAAACACAAATGGCAAATTTAAAATGTATGGTGATTTTATTGTAGATGAGGGGACATATAATTTTGTCTATGGAGGCTTAATCCAAAAAGTATTTAAGGTAAAACAAGGAGGAACATTGGTTTGGGAAGGCGACCCTCTAAAAGCACAAATCAATATTGAAGCAGTATATGATGACATTGTAGCCAATCCATCTGTTTTGTTGGATAATCCTGTAAATAGAAGCATTCCTGTGGAAGTAAGAATTCTCCTTTCAGGAAATCTTGAAAAACCTGATCCAATTTTTGATTTAAGTTTTCCGAGTGTTAACACAACTTTAAATTCCGAACTTCAATATAGATTAAATAGTAACGAGAGTAAACAATTACAAGCTTTATCATTATTGGCTACTGGTACATTCTTTAACCAATTAAGATTTGATCAACAAGCTATTTATGGCAATTTAACCGAACGTGCAACAGCAATCTTGAACAGTTTTTTTAGTGATGAAGATGGCAAATTAAATTTGGGTTTTGGTTATAATATTGGAGAGAACACACCAGAATACAAAACTGACGATAGAGCAGTTGTAACAATAACTACGAAGATTAACGACCGCATACTTATAAATGGAAAAGTTGGTGTGCCAATTGGTGGTGTAAACGAAACTGTGGTAGCAGGAGATTTTGAAATTGAAGTATTGTTAAATGAAGAAGGTAATTTTTCGATGAAATTTTTCAATCGTGAAAATGACATCAGAAACTTTGGAGAACAAATTGGTTATACGCAAGGAATGGGAATATCTTATAATGTAGAGTTTGATAATTTTAGGGAACTTCTTGCCAAAATTTTTAAAGGAAATAAAAAGTCAAAAGAAGAAGATAAAAAAAATGAAGAAAATGATGGTGAAAATGCGCTTCCAGAATATCTTAGTTTCAAAAAAAAGACACATTAAAACAGTAAAAAAGGCTGTTAATTTACCATTCTCTCAAAATATTAATCTACGAAAACGTTTGAGTTCTGACTTTTGGGCAAAATATGATTAATCATGGCTTTTTGTTATATAAGTTTATTAGTTTTACTTTTCATAAGAAAATAAATGTCAGTAAATATTAAAAAGATTGGTGTAATAACGTCAGGAGGAGACGCTCCCGGAATGAACGCTGCAATTAGATCTGTGGTTAGATCTTGTGCGTTTCATAATATTGATTGCGTTGGAATTTACAGAGGTTATGAAGGCTTGATTGAAGGCGATTTTAAAATACTTACTGCACGAAGTGTCAACAATATAGTAAACAAAGGTGGTACTTTTTTAAAATCGGCAAGGTCTGAAGAGTTTAGAACAAAAGAAGGTCGTCAAAAAGCTTATGCACAAATAACGAAAGAAAACATTGATGCTTTAGTGCTTATTGGAGGTGATGGCACTTTTACAGGAGGCATGTTATTTAACGAAGAATTTAATTTTCCAATCATTGGTATTCCTGGTACGATCGATAATGATATTTTTGGTACAAATTATACAATAGGTTACGATACAGCTTTAAACACTATTGTAGAGGTTATTGATAAAATACGTGATACGGCAAGTTCTCATAAACGTTTGTTTTTTGTTGAAGTAATGGGAAGAGACGCAGGACATATTGCTTTAAATGTTGGAGTTGGTGCAGGAGCCGAAGAAATTTTAATACCAGAAGAAGATTTAGGACTCGAACGTTTATTAGAATCTTTGCGTCGAAGTAAAAAATCGGGAAAGTCTTCCAGCATCGTAGTTGTTGCCGAAGGCGATAAAATAGGAAAAAACGTATTTGAACTTCGCGATTATGTTGAAGAGCATTTACCAGAGTATGAAGTGCGTGTATCTGTTTTAGGACATCTGCAACGTGGAGGCTCGCCAAGTTGTTTCGATCGTGTTTTAGCAAGTAGAATGGGAGTTAAAGCTGTTGAATCCTTACTCGAAGGCAAAACCAATTATATGGTTGGAAGCATCAATAATAAAATGGAGCTTACGCTATTAAAAGAGGCTGTAAAAACTCATTCAAAAATAAATAAAGAATTATTAAGAGTGTCAGATATAATGGGCACATAGAAACAAAGAGAAATAAAAATGTCGAAAGTAAAAATAGGAATAAACGGATTTGGTAGAATAGGTAGAATCGCTTTTAGAGTGGCTGTAAACAGACCAGAAATTCAAATAGTTGGAATAAACGATTTGCTTGATGTAAATCATTTAGCATATTTATTAAAATACGATTCAGTTCACGGACGATTTGATGGAGATATTCAAGTCACAAACGGAAATTTGGTAGTTAACGGAACTACAATTAGAGTCTCTGCCGAACGCAATCCAGAAGATTTAAAATGGGATGAAGTAGGAGCAGATATTGTGTTAGATTGTACAGGAATATTTACAACACTTGAAGGCGCTGGAAAACACATCACTGCTGGAGCAAAAAAAGTAGTTATTTCGGCACCTTCTGCAGATGCACCAATGTTTGTTATGGGTGTAAATCACAAAAAAATTACTTCTGAAGATACCATAGTTTCTAACGCATCTTGTACAACAAACTGTTTGGCACCTCTTGCAAAAGTTATAAATGATAAATTCGGAATTGTTGAAGGTTTAATGACAACTGTTCATGCTGCAACAGCAACACAATTTACCGTAGATGGACCTTCAAGAAAAGATTATAGATTGGGTCGAGCATCGCTAAACAATATTGTACCAGCATCAACAGGTGCAGCAAAAGCTGTCGGTAAAGTTATTCCAGAGTTAAACGGAAAGCTAACAGGAATGGCATTTCGTGTTCCAACTGTAGATGTTTCGGTAGTAGATTTAACAGTACGATTAGAAAAATCTGCTTCTTTTGAAGAAGTAAAAGCAGCATTAAAAGACGCTTCCGAAAACGAAATGAAAGGCATTTTAGGTTATACCGAAGAAGGTGTTGTATCTCAAGATTTCGTATCCGATCCACGAACAAGTGTTTTTGATGCCAATGCAAGTATTGGCTTGAATGATAATTTTGTTAAGCTGGTATCTTGGTACGACAATGAGTTTGGGTATTCAACCAAATTGGTTGATTTAGCTGAATATATACATAGTATTTAATACTTTAGTTGAGATGATTCTTATTGTTGACAGTGGCTCTACAAAATGTGATTGGATTGCAATCGATAAAGATGGCAATCAACTCTTAGAAAAAATTCGGACCAAAGGACTAAATCCTGCAATTCTATCTCAAAAGAAATTAACAAAAATTATAAAGAAGAATTCAGCATTAAAAGAAATTCGTAAAAATGTTTCACACGTTTTCTTTTACGGAGCAGGGTGTGGCACCGAAAAACCACGTTTATTATTACAAGGTGTTTTACAAGCGTTTTTTTATAATGCTAAAGTTGATGTAAAGGAAGATACTTATGCAGCTGTATATGCAACAATTAAAACCAATAATGAAGCTGCAGTAGTTTGTATTTTGGGCACAGGATCCAATTGCAGTTATTACGATGGTAAAATATTGCATCAACGTGTAAAATCTTTGGGATATACAATTATGGATGATGCTTCTGGTAATTATTTTGGCAGACAGTTAATTAGAGATTATTATTATAATCAAATGCCAGAAGATATAAAAGTTGCCTTTGCCGACAGATATAATGTAGAAGACGATTTTATAAAATACAATTTATACAAACAACCAAACCCAAATGCCTATTTAGCTTCTTTTGCCGAGTTTATGTTTTTGAATAAAGATTCCGAGTACGCAACAAACCTTATAAAAAAGGGAATTAGGCTGTTTGCAAAAAATATGATTTTGCAATTTAAAGAAGAGCTCAAAACTGTTCCTGTACATTTTGCTGGTTCTATTGCATTCTTTTCACAAGATGAAATTAAAGAAGTTGCTCAAGAACTTGGTTTTACCGTTGGTAATTTTGAACGCAGACCTATTGAAGGTTTGGTAAGTTACCATGTGAGTAATTTGTAAGTTATTGCATTGCGTGTAGTAAAACGAAATTGTAATCTCATTAGGCTGTTAATAATTAATTTTGATTAATTTTTTTAACCTATTGACTATTAAGTTTTAAAAAACTAACTTCGCTTACTTGTACTGAATTTATTTCAGTATCATTTGATATAATCAATTAAAACTGAGCATATCAAATCGTTGTAAAACATTGGGGAACGTGGACATTAGAATGGTGTGAGGGGAAAATATAATTATGGAAAAATGAGTATAAAGAATTGGCTTAGTGACAAAAGACATATACGGAATCATGACAAGGAGGCTAAAAGGTTAAATTCTGAATTAAAAAAAAGATATTACAAACCAAAAAGCAATTCGATAATAAAAATACTGTCCGAAATTGAAAAGAAAGCAGGATTAAGTGGTTTTGATATAGTTCCTTTTCTTATTGAAATCAAATTAATGTCCTCTAAATATTCACTAATAGAAGAAAGCAGTGGAGGAAGTGTAACTGATAGAAAGAGAAATAGCGAACTATTTAATGAACTTGAAGAACTCGGTTTTATACGAATAATAGAAAACAAACTTTACTCTTATAAGAATGAAATAAAATACCCAACACCAGTAGAAAATTGTGAATTAAGAGTTAAGTTGCTTCCTAGAGGAATTGACTATTTAATTGAGAATAGAAAAAAGAAAACGGACAATTACTTTAAAATAGTAACTATGGTTCTATTATTTATTATGGGGCTTTTTGCAATACCACAAGCCTGTAATAATTGGGAACAATATAAACTTTTAGATAATACCGAGAAAAACACCGAGATAAGCCAAAGCAAGCCCTAAATAGAAAAGAATAAGAAGAAAGCAACTAAAGAAAAGGATACGCAAAAAAAGACTAAGGAAGCCAAAATGAAAATCAAACCATTGCCGAAAACTGAACCACATGAATCATTAAAACGTTTTACAAATTCGTGTATAATTAATTGCTTGTGCCTTCCCTGTCTTGAAAGGTGTTCGCCACGTCTTGTTGGTCGCAAACCATTTGCCACTTGTGTGCCAACGCAACTCAATCATACACAATTCCGATAAGCGTAACTTCCCTAAACCCATCTATTCTTTAAAACTCTTAAAGCTACCCTCTTTATAAAAAATAACAATTCGGTCGATAGTTTTATAGCCGTTTTCTTTAAGAGCTGTTTGAGGTGCATTTTTTACAATCTTTGTACGTTCTTGTTCTTGAACAGGAAAAATACCTTTTCCATTTAACAACCAATACAATTCAACTTCAGGATAGGAGGAAAGCACTTTTAAAATAAAGTCTAAACTGGGCTTGTTGCGTCCGGATAATATATGCGATATACTGGAACGCTGTACTCCAATTTTTTCGGCAAAAGAAGAGGCAGATTCACC
>JADFSQ010000057.1 GCA_022560715.1 Bacteroidota bacterium | reverse complement strand
CCGCCAGGTAGAAACTGTAAATAGTTTTCGTTATCAAATTCATTAATAGTTCCCACTTGACTTGTATAGGTTTTTTCCCAAGCTTCATATTCTTGTAAGAAATAATGAATATTATCGAAAAATATAAAGTCGTAATCAAAATTACTGCGTTGATAACCCTGTAAAAAATAAGAGGTGTCGTTATTTGGGTTGTATAATTCTATGGTGTTATTATCTATTTGGTACACATCAAAAGTTACAAAACCATCAATATCATGAACCACATCAAGAATCATGTTGTAGGCATTATAATTTCCAACAGGAATTCCAAATCCTTCGCCTTGACTTCCAAAACCTACTAAATTATTGTTGGCATAAAGTGTTCCGTTTCTAAAAGACATTGTAAAAGCCATTTGTAAAAATGGTGTTTCGCCAAAACCACTGGTTTGGTTAATATCTACATACCATAATTCGTAGGAGCTCAATAACTGATTTAAAGAAATAGATGGTTGGTTGTTATCAATAATTACTTCACTATAACAAGAAGTAAGTAATGTTGCCACTAAAGCAAATCCCATAAGTAGTTTTAAAGTTTTCATAAGCGTTTCATTTTACAGTTTAGTTTGTCATTTTCAAATTGCGTGCCAAAAATGTAAAACATTGATTTTCAGAACCGTTAAAAGCGTGATATTTTATGTATTTTTGATGAAACTTTCAGTATTTAAAGTGCGCTAAAGATATAAGTACTTAAAGTTATTCAAACATGAAAAATCGAGAACAGATTATTGAGTAAGCTCTAAAGTTTAATTTTAGTTTAAAAAGCACTCACTCCTGCCTACCGTCAGGCAGGTTAGTGCATTCTAAATACTTTTAACTTTAGGCACTAAGTAGTTGCCTTTTGATAACAAAAAAATTTATGTCTTCAGAATTAAAGTATGCTGTATTTGGAAGCGGAAGCTGGGCAACTGCAATCGTGAAAATGCTCTGTGAAAATCTAAGTGAAGTAAGTTGGTATATGCGAAGTATTTATACTAAAGAGCATTTACTTAAAGAACAACACAACCCAAATTATTTAAGTTCGGTCGAGTTTAATATCAAACAACTCAATTTAAGCAACGATATTAATGAAATTGCAGAATATGCTGATATGCTGATTTTTGCTATTCCTTCTGCTTTTATTTATACCGAATTAGAAAAACTAAACGTCGATATTAAAAACAAAACAATAATTTCTGCAGTAAAAGGAATTATTCCAGAAACCGGATTGCTTGTAGGTGAACATTTTCATGATATTTATAATATTCCTTTTAAAAATATTGCGGTTATTGCTGGTCCTTGTCATGCCGAAGAAGTGGCGCTAGAACGTTTATCTTATTTAACCATTTCTTGTGCCGATGCAAATAGAGCACAAACTATTGCCGATTCTCTCTCCTGCACATATATTAAAACTAAAATTAGCGATGATATAATAGGTGTAGAATATGCGGTTATGCTGAAGAATATATATGCTATTGCAGCAGGAATTGCGCATGGTTTAGGATATGGCGATAATTTCCAGAGTGTACTAATGAGTAATGCCATACGCGAAATGAAACGTTTTATTAAGAAGATGCATAAGCTGAAGCGCAATATTAACAACTCAGCATATCTGGGTGATTTGTTGGTTACTGGTTACTCTGTGTTTTCACGAAATAGAATGTTTGGAAATATGATTGGCAAAGGCTATACCATAAAATCGGCACAAATGGAAATGAGTATGATTGCCGAAGGCTATTACGCTACAAAAAGTGCATTTATACTCAACAAGAAAAATATAAAGAAAACACGGTTACCAATTATTAATGCCGTTTATGGTATTTTATATGAAAATAAGAATGCCAAAGAAGTGTTTAAAAAACTAACCGATAAGTTGGATTAAAGTCAGAAAAATGATTTCAAAATTAGGCGAAACATTTACACAGCTATTTCAAAAATATATGCCTAACGCTTTTGTGTTTGCTATAATTTTAACAATCATTACTTCTGTTGGTGCATTTATTTGGTTAGATGTTACACCAATGAAGATTATTATTTCGTGGTATGATGGATTCTGGTCTTTGCTCGAATTTGGAATGCAAATCGTGTTAATTATCATTACTGGTTTTAGTATTGCGTTATCGCCAATTGTAAATAAAGGCATAGACTCGCTATCACGATATATAAAAACCCCTCGACAGGTTTATTTTCTAATTGTTTTTATCGGAATGCTGTTATCTACTGTAAGTTTTGGTTGGATCGTAATTACCTGTGTTTTGGCGAGAGAACTTGCTTTACGTGTAAAAGGTATTAATTATCCGTTTTTAGTGGCACTGGTTTATTTTTCTAATGGTGCTTGGGTTACTGGTCTTTCCAGTTCTATTCCGTTATTGTTAAATACAAAAAATAACTATTTAATTGAAGCAGGAGTGCTTTCCGAAGTAATACCAACTTCCGAAACATTAGGTTCTAACTTAAATATAGCTATGATTGTGCTTTTTGTTATTGTTGCTCCTGTTTTAGCGCTTATTATTGCACCAAAAAAGAAAGCAACAAAAGAGTTAAAAGATATGCTAAAAGCAAATAATCAAACCGAAGAAGTTGTAAGTATTAAAGATGAAGCTTTAAGCACAAAACTTCCTTTTAAAACGGTTTCGGATACTTTAAATAATAGTTTTTTACTACAACTCATTATTGTTGCAATGGGATTAACATATATAATTTATCATTTTAGTACCAAAGGGTTTAATTTGAATTTTAATATCATGATTTTTATATTTCTTATCATTGGTTTGTTACTGCACAAAACACCAATGCGTTATGTAATTTCTATGAAAAGAGCCAGTAGTAATATTTCCGGTATCATATTCCAATATCCATTTTATGCAGGAATTATGGGAATTATGTTATTTACAGGTTTGGGTGAAAAATTAGCACAAGTAATAGCTTCGGTATCTACAATAGATACCTATGCTTTTTACGCTTTTATTGCAGGTGGATTTGTAAATTTTGCAATTCCATCGGCTGGTGGCGAATTTGCTGTTATTGGTCCAAGTATTATAAACGCAGTTAAAGAAATTGGTATTGGATTACCTCAAGCTGAAGTAACATCTATGATATCTCGTGCTTCAATGTCGATTGCTTATGGCGAAAGTTTAACTAACTTATTGCAACCGTTTTTTTTGCTGTTAGTGTTTCCTATTATGGGAAAAGGTATAAATATTCAAGCAAGAGATGTAATGGGTTATTTGGTAATTCCTTTTTTAGTGTTTTTTGTTATTCAGGCAATGTTGGTAGTTTGGATACCGCTTTAATGAGTAAATTTAAATACTTGACTTTGTAAGAAAAAACAACTACCTTCGTTATTGACCGATAAAATCAATTTAAACTGAACTTATCTTAACATTCGATGTCATAAAATCAAAATCCTTACTAATAATTAAATGAAAGCAATTGTCTTAAATCAAAAAACTTATAAACTTGAGATAAAAGATGTTGAAAGACCTACTTTATCATATTCCGATGTTTTGATTAAATTAAAAGCCGCGTCTATTAATCATCATGAGCTTTGGACGCTTAAAGAAAAGGAGTTAAGAAGTGATTCAAATATCATATTGGGATCGGATGGCTCAGGAATAATAATGAACATTGGTACCGATGTGAACGGCTTAAAAAAAGGTGATGAAGTTATTATAAATCCTTCTTTAAATTGGGGCACAAATAACAAAGTGCATGGAGAAAATTATGAAATTTTAGGATTTCCTCAACACGGGACTTTTGCTGAGTATATTACCATCAACCATCAATATGTGTGTCGTAAACCAGAACACCTTTCATTTCAAGAGTCGGCAGCACTTCCATTGGCAGGGTTAACAGCGTATCGGGCATTATTTACTAGAGGAGAATTTGAAAATAACAATAGGATTTTAATTACTGGAATTGGTGGTGGAGTTGCATTATTCGCTTTAAGTTTTGCTGTTGCATTAGGAGCTGAAGTATATGTTACATCAGGGAATGACCATAAAATATTAAAAGCAATAAAATTAGGAGCTAAGGGAGGTGTTAATTATAAAAATAGCGACTGGAGTACCAAATTATTACAGATGGCCAAAGGTTTTGATGTCATAATAGACAGTGCTGCTGGTAAAGGTTTTACAGAGTTGACTGAAATGACAAATCCTGGTGGTCGAATTATTCTATTTGGGCGAACCGCAGGTAATATTCAAAACCTAAGCCCTAGTATAATTTTTTGGAAACAAATATCAATTTGTGGTACAACCATGGGGAATAATGAAGAATTTAAAAAAATGATGGATCTAATTTCTTCTAAGAAAATACGTCCAGTTATTGACTCTATTTATTCTACTCAAAAGATAAACTTGGCTTTTAACAAAATGGATAAAGGCGAACAATTTGGAAAGATCGTTATCAACATGGATAAATTTAACTACGACATCTAATCGAGTAGGCGGCTCCGCCAGTAACTGACGGAGTGCACCTCTCACACCACTAAGCGTACGGTTCTCGTACTTAGCGGTTCATTAAACAAAAGATAATTTTATTTGAGTGTCGTTTGGTTTTGAACTAAACGACTTTTGAAATTGTACCGAAAAACAGAGGTAGCCTCGCTTGGCTAATCTACTCACAGTAATGGTGGTTTTCATAATTGGACTTTGTGCAATTGCCCAACCACCCATACGCGAACGTGACCAAGCATAAGCCTGACCTTTGGTTATACCCAAACGGATAAAACTTCGCATTCTCTTATTGGGCTTTTTCCAGTGTTTCCAAATGCAATATCGCAACCTATTATGAACCCAAGCATCTAACTCTTTTAATTTTGTTGAGATATTGGCAAACTTATAATAGTTTACCCAACCTCTTGTAAAAGCAGTTAGTTTGGCTATTCGTTGGTCAAAAGATAGAGCCAAGGTTTTACGTGTTATCTGTTTTACTCGTTGTTTCATTGTTTTGAAACTATTGGGCGAAACTCGTAACCTGTATTTACCTTTCTCATCTTTGTTGTAAGTTGATACAAAACCGTATCCTAACGTAAAGTAATTTACAGGACGACATATTGTTGATTTGTCCTCATTTACTCGTAAATGTAGTTTGGTTTCTATAAACTTTGTGATACTACCTTTAACACGTTGTGCCGAGCGTTTACTCTTAACAAATATGCTAAAATCATCGGCATATCTTACAAACCGCAAACCTCGTTTTGTCAATTCTTTATCTAATTCATTTAAGATAATGTTTGACAACAGAGGGCTTAATGGACTGCCTTGAGGCGTTCCTTTGCTTCGTTGTTCGGATAATCCGCCAATCATTATATCAGATTGCAAATAGCGTCTGATAAGTTTCATTAACATTCTGTCTTTAATCTTTCGATTAAGTAAACTCATCAAATAATCGTGGTTTACAATATCAAAGAATTTCTTGAGGTCTAAATCAATAATATCTTGGTAACCCTCATTAATGTAACTCTGCGCTTGTAAAACGGCTTGATGTGCATTACGTCCTTTTCTGAATCCGTAACTAAAATCTGAAAATTCGTAATCGTACATTGGTTGCAATACTTGATGTATCGCTTGTTGAATTAAACGATCTATTACCGTTGGGATGCCTAATAGGCGTTTACCTCCATTTGGTTTTAGGATTTCAACCCCTAAAACTGCTTGTGGTAAATAATGTCCATTGGTGATTTCTCGCTCAATTCTACTCCAATTTTCTTGCATATAGGCACGGAGTTCTTGGGTTGTAATACCATCTACTCCTTTGCTCCCTTTATTGGAAACAACCTGTTTAAATGCTCGATTGACATTTGAATAATCTAAAACTTTTGTTATTAATTCCATAATTCAAACTTAATTTACTTTGTTATTGCTCCTTTAACCGTTACGTTAAACTATACTACTGTACCGTGTTTAACCTATGAAATTAAATTCACGCAAACGTTTAATGTTCTGTCCTTCCTTACTTGTGAGCCCTCCACGTTTTGCGTGGCTCGTTTCCTGTAAGTACTATGACTTCTGCTGACTTCTCTACTTAACCAACTCGTGATTGTAGAGACCTCCCCAGGTAATGGCATCTTCTTTCACTCAATCCCTGCCGTATCTACATATCTGCCCTTTTGATGTTCTTTGGGCGTTGCAATGATGTGCTTGCTTACCCAGACAAATATGCCTCATATACGATTTCTGTTCGTCAGTACCGAGTTTTGTAGGATCGCTTCCTTCAGATAAAACCTCACGATTTTCACCCTTGCGACTTACTAATGCTTCAAGACGTTACTCCTGCGCATAAGGGACTTGAACCCTCTAAATTAATTAACTACCTTTCGGTATTTAAAAGATGCCCATGCTGGGCACACACAACTGGTATAATTCATTGCTGCTGATTTTCCTTTCGGAAAATCCTCGCATTCGTTCCATTGGTCTGTAATTATTTACTAAATTAGTCGCTAAACCAACGCAACGAAATCATACCAAAACCGTTGTAAGTAATTAAATATGAGAGGTCATCAATTCAAAGGTCAACTGACTCCGAAACTAGCAGCAGAAGGAATAAAACTTGCAAAGGAAAATGCTCGTGATTTGTATAAAGATGCTAAAATTCTTTATAAAAAAGACAGAATTGAACGTTCCGTTTCATTATCAATATTAGCCATAGAAGAAACTGGGAAATCAAGAATTATAAAAGAAATTTTACTGATTGAAGACCCTAAAGAGTTAAAAAAGTCCTGGCAGGACTACAGAAAACATACAGAAAAAAATCTGTCATGGATTGTTCCCTCATTGTTTATAGGCGGAGCAAGATAATTATTGCAAAGGATTTGAAAATGGTTACAAAAACGGATATTGTCATAATGATGTTTCTTGTGTTGCGCCACCAGTAGTTTGTGGTATTCCATCAACTTCAACAAATAGAAATGTTACATATCGAAGTTATCAACATGGATATAATGACGGTTTTAATAAAGGTGTTAAAGATAAAAACAAAAAAGGGTATAATGGTTCTAATAGTTCTAGTGGTTATAGCAGTAACATAAATCAAGCGAACCTACAGGTTATTCAGAGCCGATTAGCTCAGCAGGGTGCTGATAGAAGACAAGATAAATCTGTATCAGGATCAGATTGGGCTGAGTTTGGAGCATTGTTAAGATTAAGAAACGAGAAATATGAAAAAAGTGTAGTAGATAATCCAGAACTAGATTTAAATAAAGGGAAATATAAAAACTTTAAGATAAAAACTCCAGAAAAATTCAAAATTAAAATCTTTAGACCAAATAAATGGAATGAATTTGATGAAGAAGAATATCCAGAAGAATGTTTTGTAGCATACTGGAGAAATTTACAAGATGGAACACGTTTTAGTTTTTTTGGATATAACCGTTCAGACAAAACTTATAGTCTCAAACCAAATGAGTTCGTCAACAATTTAAAAAAATTGTCCGTCAGTGTAGGAATTATTACAAAATACACTAATGACCGATTAGTTGTAAATGAATTTTCAGCAAATACTAATATTCAAAGTTTTAAAAAAGCTGGAGGATTAATTGGAGATATTATCACTTCAATAGATGGTAAAAAAGTTGTTGATAATAATTCATATTCTGAAATTCTTAAAAATAAAAAAGCTAAATTTTCCAAAGAATTTATTGATGGACAATGGGCTTTTTTCAAAAAGGCATGGGATCAAAAAAGACTCTATAAGGGCAAAAAATCCATGCATTGGGATGCTGAGACAGAGACCTCATTAGCTAAACACGAGCTCGAATATAAGAGTATAAAAGACACTTCTGTTTTCTTAAAGTTTAAGAAAAAGAGTACTGAAAAAGGCAATGAGTATTTTATAATCTGGACAACGACTCCCTGGACAATTCCTTTTAACTTAGCTATAATGGTTAACCCTAACTTAATTTATGTAAAGGTTAAAGTGGGTAACGAAATCTGGATACTCGCGAAGGATCTGGCAGGTGTTTTCATCTCGGGATTACTAGGGGGGGAATTAGACATCGTGGAAGAATTTAAGGGCAGTATGCTTGAAGGACAAGAATATGAACACTTCTTTTACAAAGACCTGAAAGAAGTTTATGATAAACTTAAGAAAGAAAGTAAACACGTTCACACTATAGTGATGAGTAAGGAATATGTGGACACTAAATCCGGGACAGGGCTTGTACATTGTGCTCCTGGGTGCGGTCCCGGACATCGAGCTTGGAGAGGACGCGCTTGACGTGTGTCTTCACCGTCCCTTCGCTGATCACGAAGGCTTCTGCTATTTCGGCATTGGAGTGCCCTCGGGCGATAAGCCTGAGAATCTCTTGTTCGCGACGTGTGAGGGAGGCCAGGCCAGTCAGCTGCGAGCCAGCGGCCGGTCCCCTGAGCTCGGCGGCTGTTTCGCGCGCCGTATCGTCCAGCCCACCGGTCGGGCGGGTTGGGGACGGGCCGGCTGCTTCAGGGACCGTCAGGATCGTCCTTGCCCGAGACGCGAGCATCAATCGTGCCCACGCCGCGTGCGAAGCAGAGACGGCATTGACAAAGTGTACTTCGAC
>JADFSQ010000056.1 GCA_022560715.1 Bacteroidota bacterium | reverse complement strand
AACAATAGAGGCTAAACATCATGAATACAAAGTTAAACCCAATAACGAGTTAATTGCCTTAGGATTAGGAAACGTAATTGGGTCATTTTTTCAAACATATCCAGCTACAGGAGGATTTTCAAGAACAGCAGTTAATGATCAATCAGGTGCAAAAACACCTTTGGCATCAATTATTTCTGCATCTATTGTAGCTTTAACATTATTATTTTTAACACCTTTATTTTATTACTTACCTAAAGCAATTTTAGCAGCAATTATTATGGTTGCGGTATTTAGTTTATTAGATTTTTCTGTACCAAAACAGTTGCTAAAATACTCGAGACGAGATTTTGTAATATTAAATGTAACATTATTGGTTACAGCAACGATAGGTATAAAAGAAGGTATTTTAACTGGAGTTATCCTCTCATTAAGTATGTTAATTTATAAAAGTACAAAACCACACATTGCAATTTTAGGGAAAGTTCCAAATACATATTTTTATAGAAGCAGGATGCGTTTCAAAGATGTTGAGATAGACGAAAAAATATTAATTATTCGATTTGATGCACAATTACACTTTGCAAATACAACATATTTTAAAGATAAATTACAAGAGTTTGCTAAATACAAAGGCGATAAATTAAAACTGCTTATTATTGATGGTGAAAGTATTAACAATTTAGATAGTAGTGCAATATATGCATTAGATGAGATATTGGATTATTTTCATACAAAAAATGTTGAAGTATTTTTCACTGGATTAAAAGGACCAGTAAGAGATACGTTTACCAAATCAGAACTTATTAAAAAAGTTGGAGACGATCATTGTTTTATGGGGATTCAAGAAGCAGTTGATAGTTATGAATCTAAAAGTAACGGTGAGTCAAAAGCGAAAAAAAATCAGAAATATATTAAGCAATCAAATAAATAAAATTTTGCGCATCAGTATAGTGTAACATGAGTTACATATATAGATGTAATTTTAATTAATTTTGAAAAACAAAATAAAAATATATTAAGATGAAAATAGAACAAATATATACTGGCTGTTTAGCACAAGTTGCCTATTACATAGAAAGTAACGGTGAAGTAGCAATAATTGATCCTTTACGTGAAGTTAAACCATATATTAATAGAGCAAAATTAGACGACGCAAAAATAAAATATATTTTTGAAACGCATTTTCATGCCGATTTTGTTAGTGGTCATGTAACATTATCAAAAAAAACTAATGCACCAATCGTTTTCGGTCCAAATGCAGAAACATCTTTTGATGCAATAATTGCAAAAGACGGACAAGAATTTAAAATTGGAGAAATAACCATTGTTGTTCTACATACTCCAGGACATACAATTGAAAGCACAACCTATCTTTTAAGAGATAAAAATGGAAAAGACCATGCTATTTTTAGCGGAGACACATTGTTTTTAGGAGATGTTGGTCGTCCGGATTTGGCACAAAAAGCAGGAAGCGTAACCGTAAAAGATTTAGCAGGATTATTATACGATAGTTTGCGCACTAAAATTATGCCTTTGGCTGATGATGTAATTGTATATCCTGCTCATGGAGCTGGTTCAGCTTGTGGAAAAAACTTAAGCAAGGAAACTGTTGATACTTTAGGCAATCAGAAAAAAACAAATTATGCTTTACGATCTGATATGACCAAAGAAGAGTTTATAGAAGAAGTTACAGATGGTTTATTGCCACCACCAAAATACTTTCCTCTTAATGTAAAAATGAATAAAGAGGGTTATGAAGATATAGATGTTGTCTTAAAGCGAGGCACACAAGAGTTGTCTGCCGATGCTTTTGAAACTGCAGCTAACGAAACAGAAGCCATTATTTTAGATGTTCGCCATCAAGACGATTTTGTAAAAGGACATATTCCAAGATCGATTTTTATTGGTTTAGATGGAAGTTTTGCGCCTTGGGTTGGTGCTTTAATTGCAGATGTAAAGCAACCTATATTATTAGTTGCACCAAAAGGAAGAGAAGAAGAAGCAGTAACAAGATTGTCGAGAGTTGGTTTCGATAATACCTTAGGATATTTAAAAGGTGGTTTCGAAGCTTGGAAAAATGCTTCAAAAGAATTCGATACTATAACATCTATAACAGCTGAAAAATTTAAAGACGTTCTGAAAGATGAAAAAGTTCTGGTCTTTGACGTTAGAAAGGAAAGCGAGTTTGAAACTGAAAAAGTAGTAGATGCAAACAATACGCCTTTAAGTACAATAAATAATCATTTATCCGAATATCCAGAAGATGAAACATTCTACTTACATTGTGCAGGTGGCTATCGATCGGTAATTGCTTCTTCCATTTTAAAAAGTAGAGGCATACACAACCTCATTGACATTAAAGGAGGTTTTAAAGCTATAAAAGAAGCAGGTATTTCAGTATCTAAATACGTTTGCCCTTCAACATTAACATAAAATAAATATGCAAAATATAACGCAATCAGAATGGAAAGAATTATTAGAAAATGATGACAATACTGTTATTATTGATACCAGAACTCCTGATGAATGGAGTGAAGGGATTATAAAAAATGCCATATTGATGAATATCAACGACCCACAATCCTTTATGGATGATGTAAATAATTTAGATAAAGAAAAGAATTATTTTGTGTATTGTAGAAGTGGTAATAGAAGCTTACAAGCCTGTCAAATCCTCGAAAGTGTTGGTATTAATAATACATATAACCTGTTAGGAGGTATATTAGCTTGGGAAGGCAAAACTGTTTACCTTAATTTAAACTAAAATAAAAGTAATGAACAAATTTTTAATCCTTGTATTTTCGATAAGTACATTTTTTGGTTGCAAAGGGCAGCCAAATAATGTTATGGTAAAAGTTGATGTAACTACCTTTAAGGAAGCACTTGTAAGCAATTCCGATATTCAATTAGTAGATGTTAGAACACCTAAAGAATATAATGATGGTCATATTGAAAATGCTAAACTTATTGATTTTTTATCAGAAGATTTTAAAATAAAGATACAAGAATTGGAGAAAGAAAAACCTATTTATCTGTATTGTAGAAGTGGCAGAAGAAGTGGGAAAGCTTCTAAAATATTAACCGATTTGGGGTTTGCAGAAATTGTAGATTTAAAAGGTGGTTATTTGGCTTGGAGTGAACAATAAATTTAAACAAATGACAACACAATAAATATTCAAAACCTTAAATATGGAGGTTGTGCCAATACTATTATAATAAAACTTTCAGACATTGAAGATGTAAGTAATGTGAATGTAAAAGCAGAATCATCTTCGGTTGCGTTTAATTATACATCAGATAAAAATATTACTGCTGTAAAAAACAAATTGGTTACCCAATAGAGGCAAAAAAATTCAGTAGTTTCAAAAGCAAAGTCTTATATAAGTTGTGCTACTGGAAAAATGTCTGGTTAAGATTTATTTTTAAAGAATTAGTGTAACCTATGTTACTTATAATTAATGTCTTTGTTATTATCTTTATCAATATTTATAAATCTAATTAACTATGAGTTCACATCAGCAAGTTTTAATAATAGGTGGAGGAACAGCAGGAATTATGGTAGCTGCACAATTATTAAAAAAAGATAAAAGTTTAAAAATTGGATTAATTGAACCTGCAGCTACACACTATTATCAAGCAGCGTGGACATTAGTAGGTGCTGGTACTTATAATTACGATAAAACGGCAAGACCCATGGCATCAGTTATACCTAAAGGTGTCACTTGGATAAAAGATTACGCAACTGGGTTTAATCCAGAAAACAATTCTGTTTCTACAAAATCTAGTGGTAACATTACTTACGATTATCTTGTTGTTGCGCCAGGACTTGTTTACGACTTCTCTTTGGTAGAAGGGTTGACAGATGCAATAGATAAAGGAGTTGTTTGTAGTAATTATACAGATTCAATACATACTTGGGATGTTGTTAAAAATTTTAAAGGTGGAACCGCTTTATTTACGCAACCAACAACGCCAATTAAGTGTGGTGGTGCACCACAAAAAATTATGTATTTGGCTGAACACTACTTTCGTAAAAGTGGTGTAAAAAATAAGACCAAGATTGTTTTTGCAACTAATGGTGGCGTTATTTTTGGAGTGAAACCAATTGCAGAAACATTGATGAAAGTGGTTGATAGAAAAGATATCAATTTGCGTTTTGGTCATTTGCTCAAGAAAGTAGATGGTGAAAAACAAATAGCCTGGTATGCTCTTGCAGATAACCATTCAGAATATAATCACAAAGATATTGAAGTTTCTAAAGATGGAGATTTGGTAGGTATTCATTTTGATATGCTACATTTAGCTCCACCTCAAACTGCACCAAAGTTTATACAAGAATCTCCTTTAGTAAATGCAGAAAAATGGTTAGATGTGGATCAACATACTATGCAGCATAACAAGTACAGTAATATTTTTGGTTTAGGAGATGTTGCAGCGTTACCAACAGCAAAAACCGGAGCAGCCGTTAGAAAACAAGCACCTATTGTTGTGGATAATATTTCATTACTTATAGAGCGTAATAAAATCGGAACGATGTCTTACAACGGATATTCATCTTGCCCATTAGTAACAGATTATGGTAAAATGGTATTGGCAGAGTTTGATTACGAAAGTAATTTTACTCCAGACCCAAAATTAAAGCGAATGCTTATATCAGATTCTTCAAAAGAACATTGGAGACTTTGGATATTAAAAAAATATATATTGCCTTATTTATATTGGAACAAAATGATGAAAGGCGAAAATGTGTAATCCCTATATTCACATTAATAGCTGGAAAAGTGCTCATTAATTTGGGTGCTTTTTTGAAAATATTAATACTTAAAAAATGGAAATAATTTTTGAACCTTGGCCTTGGTATATTTCAGGCTTTCTTATTGCTTTTGTAATGTTTTTACTTATTATGGTAGAAAAAAAGTTTGGCATGTCGTCTAACTTGCGTACACTTTGTACTATTTGTGGAGCAGATAAAACATCAGATTTTTTTAAATTCGATTGGAAATCACAACGTTGGAATCTTATCGTTGTTCTCGGAGCAATTATTGGTGGCTTTATTGGCTCTCACTATTTAACTAACGATGTTGCTGTGGCTATACATCCCGAAGTAATACAAAATCTTCAAGCACTTGGTTTTGAAAGTGCTGGAAAAGCCTATTTGCCAACCGAATTGTTTGATATAAGCGCATTGTCTAATATTAAAAGCCTATCAGTTTTAATTATTGGAGGTTTTTTAGTCGGATTTGGAGCGCGTTATGCAGGTGGTTGCACTTCTGGACATGCAATTTCTGGGTTGAGCAATTTACAAATGCCTTCGTTAATTGCAGTTATTGGATTTTTTATAGGTGGATTATTTATGATACACGTTTTATTCCCTTTAATTTTTTAAGCTATGAGAAGTATTATTTATTTGTTAATCGGAATTTTCTTCGGAATAGTAATGTATAAATCGGAAGCTGCCTCTTGGTTTCGTATTTACGAAATGTTTCAATTTAAAGCCTTCCACATGTACGGAATAATTGGTTTGGCAGTAGGATTAGGTATTATTGTGATTCAAGCTATAAAACGATTTAAAATAAAATCTTTTTTCGGTGCTCAAATTGTTTTTGAGCCTAAAGAAAAAGGTGTTAAACGCTATATTATTGGTGGTATTTTATTTGGGTTGGGTTGGGCTTTAGCCGGAGCTTGTCCTGGACCAATGTTTACATTAATTGGAGCTGGATATATACCAATTTTGGTAGTAATTGCAGCTGCTCTATTTGGAACATTTGTTTATGGATTGATACGAAACAAACTACCTCATTAATATTCCAAGGGGTTTAAACCCCTTGAGTAAGAAAACCTCGCCGTTTTTACTTCGCTAACCAAAAGGTTTAAACCTCTTGAAGAAACCTCTTGCCCTTGAAAAAAATAATTTTTTTTGTAACGTTTTGCTTTTATAAGCGTCATATAAGTATCAATCAAAATTATCTAACCATGAGACAAGACAGACGACTTATTGTAATTACGCACTTAAGTCAATTAGTGACATTAGTTATAGGTTTTGGAAGTCTTATTATACCTCTAATTATTTGGCTGTCTAACAAAGAAAAAGTTTATGAAATGGATGAACATGGAAAAAATATATTAAACTTTCAAATAAGTTTAATAATCTATTCTGTAATATGTATTCCATTAATTCTATTGTTAGGATTAGGACTTATAGGCTTAATTATTTTAGCAGCAATATCAATAATTTTCCCTATTATAAATGCTATAAAAGCAAGTAATGGCGAAATTCCAAAATACCCTTTATCTCTAAATATTATTAGTTAGTTAGTATATTCCCACGTAGGTGGGAATCTTTTTGAGATAAACAAAAAAGGTTCACGAAAGTGGACCTTTTTTAATTCCATCGCTATAAATTAGGTATAGCTTTTAGCTTAAACCCAAAATGTTCATTAGGGTTTTGTTATGAAGGGCTAAAGTGCGAGAAAATCAGACACTTAGGTGAGGAGGCATAGCTTAAGTTATGCTGACAAACCAAAGTAGTGGTAAGTGTTTGATTTTGAAGTAATTTAGCATGTAATAGAAAGCCTAATGAACATTTTGGGTTAAAAGAGTTTATTCTATTTTTCGGGTTCAAAAGAAACCAATAAAAAAATATGTTTAACTTTAACACTCAAACAATATCTATGTCAATATTCCAAAACACTGTCATTGCCAAACATCTTAAAGGACAAAACAGTGTAATGCTTGCTTCCAAATGGAATATTTATAAAAAACATTTTTTAAATCCTGCAATTCAGGAAAATATTAGAAACAGCAAAGAAGAGCAGTATCAAGGCGGATTTATAATCGACTTATTTGTAAATGTTTTGGGTTACACAAAAAATCCAAACCCTAATTTCAATATTACTACAGAATATAAGAATGTAAAAGACAGTAAAAAGGCTGATGGAGCTATAATAATAAATGAAGTAGTAAAAGCTGTTATTGAATTAAAAGGCACTAACACAACAGATTTAAGCAAAGTTGAAAGCCAAGCCTTTGGATATAAAAACAATCAACCACAATGTACCTATGTAATCACTTCTAATTTTGAGAAACTCAGGTTTTATATTGATAATGCAATTGAGCATATAGAATTTAATCTTTTTACACTTACTGAGGATGAGTTTAAACTACTGTATTTGTGTTTAGCCTATGAGAACATAGAAAAAGATATTCCTAAAAAAATAAAGGAGGAATCAGTAAGCCAAGAAGATGCCATTACCAAAAAACTATATAGTGATTATTCTTTATTTAAAAGAGAATTACATCAAAGTTTAGTGGCTTTAAATCCTCAGTTTGATGCTTTGACATTATTTAAAAAATCTCAAAAACTGTTAGATAGGTTTCTGTTTTTATTCTTTGCCGAGGACAGGCAATTACTACCTCCTAATTCTGTAAGAATGATTTTAAAACAATGGAAGCAATTACAAGAATTAGATGAAAATATTCCTTTATATAATAGGTTTAAAAAGTACTTTGGTTACTTAAATATAGGATTTAAAGGAAAGCAATATGATGTTTATGCCTACAATGGTGGATTATTTAAAGTTGATGAAGTTTTAAGCAACATAATTATTGATGATGACTTGTTGTATAAACACACTCTTAAGCTTTCTGAATATGATTTTAATAGTGAAGTAGATGTTAATATTTTAGGGCATATTTTTGAAAACTCCTTAAATGAATTAGAAGAAATACAATCTCAACTTGAAGGACAAGAAATTGATAAAACTAAATCTAAAAGAAAAAAAGATGGGGTGTATTACACACCTAAATACATTACCAAATATATAGTTGAAAATACTGTTGGAAAGTTGTGTGAAGAAAAGAAAGTTGACCTTAAAATTAATGAAGAGGACTATATAACAGATAAGAAAAGACAGAAAAAAGCAAGAAAGACATTACTTGATAAACTTACAAATTATAGAAATTGGTTGTTACAACTAACCATTTGTGACCCAGCTTGTGGCTCTGGAGCATTTTTAAATCAAGCATTAGATTTTTTAATTAACGAGCATAGATACATTGATGAACTACAAGCTAAGCTATTTGGTGATGCAATGGTGTTAAGTGATGTAGAAATAAGCATCTTAGAAAACAATTTGTTTGGGGTAGATATAAATCAGGAATCTGTTGATATAGCAAAGCTCTCTTTATGGTTAAGAACTGCACAACCCAATAGGAAACTTAATGATTTAAGCAACAATATAAAATGTGGCAACTCTTTAATTGATGACCCTGAAGTAGCAGGAGATAAAGCATTTAACTGGCAACAAGAGTTTCCAAAAATATTTAAAGAAAAAGATAAGAAAGCATATCATATTACTACTGCAATTCACGATAGCAGAACTTCGGCAAGAATGAAAAAATACAAGGTACGAGAACGGCGTGATTTAAGTACAAATCCATATCCCAATGTGGTGTATTTTACTCCAGAAGACGATTTGCTAATAACCAAAACCATTGCCAAAATTGTAAAAGAAGATGGCCTGAATCTTCTTGCCTATAATATTTGTGCAGACCATATACATTTACTGTTGGTATGCCATATAAACGAGATTCCTCGTATTATGCAAAAAATTAAAGGAAGAACAGCT
>JADFSQ010000055.1 GCA_022560715.1 Bacteroidota bacterium | reverse complement strand
CTTGGTCTCCTGCAGGTTTAAATGTAGAAACAATTTGAAATTCTGTCATAGTTCGATAATAATAGGTATTGGAAGTACAGTATGACACGAAAAAAGACAAAGCATCAAGCCCCCTATAGTCCACACGATCCCCAAATATTGGAACAAAGAGCAGGAAGGATAGACCGGATAAAGCAAACAGCAAAATCTATAAATATAATTAATGTAATGACTAATACACCTATTGAAAAAAAGATGTTTGAAGTGTGTAAAGTTCGGAAAGAATTGTTTAATGATGTAGTTGAAGATAATTATAACAACAAGAGAATTGAATCCTTTACACCTTTAACTTTAACTCAAATAAAAGATATATATGTAATAGGAAAAAAAGGAAGCATGAGATGGGGTGGGAATGGTGTTGTAATAGTACGTACAAATCATGGTTTTGTCGGAGATATTGAAGAAAAAAGAAAACAAAACACAGAACAATACAGAAATCAAAACTACTACAGCGATGATGCCGTAGCTGTACAAAGTGAAGCAATGTTTTCTTCAAATACTGTTATAAAACAAAACACAAAAGCAGTATCAAAAGAAATAACTGGTAAAGTAACATATCTCAATGCGCCACTTGCTAATGTCAATATCATTATACTGGACAAAAAAACTGGAACAAAAACGGATGCTCAAGGTAATTATACTATTCAAGCTAAAACTGAAGATATACTTCAATACAGCTACATAGGCTTTAATACTGTTTTTATTGTTGTTGAAGATGTGACGACTGTTTTAAATATTGAAATGACTAAAAAAGTGACTTTACTAGAAGAAACCGTTGTGACTGCAAGAAAAAAGCCAAGTAAGGTTTCTGATCTAGAAAAAAAGCTAAATGTCAATCTTAAGACACCATTCGGCACATTTAATCCTAAAAAATCAGGGTTTGATATTAAATATCTTTCAGGTAAAAACATCAACCTATCAAGCCTTTCAATAGCAGATGCATTAAGTGGTAAATTTGCAGGTGTTAGGGCAATAAATGGTAAACTGTTTATTCGAGAAAGACCAGTAAAATATGTTATAGATGGAGTTGAATCAAGTTTTGCTTCCCAGTTAAATTTAAGTGCAATTGAAGATATTTATATTGTTAAAAATAAAGCTTTAGTAATTATAAGAACCAAAAACTCTTTTGGGATCCAAGAAGAAAAAAGAAAAGAAATTACAGAGCAATACAAAAACCAAAACTATTATAACGATGATGCCATAGTAACCAATAGTGAAACTACGTTTTCTTCAAATACTATCACATCTCAAAACACAAAAGCAATTTTAAAAAACATTAGTGGTAAAGTCACTTATATTAATGCACCATTAACCAATGTTAATATTATTATTGTTGGTAAAACCACAGGAACAAAAACGGATAGTAAAGGAAATTATTCCATTAAAGCCCAAGTTGGAGATATTATTCAGTACAGTTATGTTGGTTTTGCAACGGTGTCTATTATCGTGGAGGATGTTACTGAAATATTAGACATCGAAATGGTAATTAAAGTAAATGAGCTGGACGAAGTTACTGTAACTGCTGATGATAAAACAGGTAAGGTTTTAGAACTGTCTAAAAAAGGATTGGAAGAGTTCACAACCGCAATGGGAACGTTTAACCCTAAAAGTTCAGGATTTGCATCAGTTTACCTAGATGGTGAAAGTATTCTTCCCATTTACCTATCATTAACTGAAGCATTAAGAGGGAAATTTGCTGGCTATGAAATTAAAGATGGGAAAGCATATTTAAGAGGTGGTAATATGTCCATCTCACAGAATTATCCTGCTCTTTGGGATGTAGATGGAGCGATATTTACAGAAGAGCCTCCTATTGATCTTAGTCAAATCAAAGATATCCATGTGCTAAAGGCTATAGGTTCAGCAAATCGCTATGGTAGTTTGGGTAAAGGAGGTGTTATTATAGTACGTACTAAATATGGTTTCTTTGATGCTGTTGAAGCCAAAAGAAAAAAAATAGTAGAACAATACACCAACAAAAATTATTATTCCAACGATGCAATGCTTGTTAATATTGAAAACTTAAATTCCAGTTCTTATGCCAATGCCCTGGAAGCTTTTAACAACAAACAAAAGGCTTTTATTTATTACGACCAAACTTTAAAAACTATAGTTAAAAACTATAGCGACCATATAAGTATTGCCCAAAAGTTTATCACGTTTTACAATGACCTTAACCTGTTTAAACAGGTATTGCAAGATTTAGCTATTGCAAACCCTAAAAATGCAGAAATTTTAAAAGCCATTGCTTATCAATTTCAAACACTTGGTCTAAAAAGAGAAACTATAAATATTTATGAACGTATTTTTAAATTACGTCCAAAATATGCACAATCGTATCGGGATTTAGCTAATGCTTATGTAGAAAACGACCAATATAAAAAAGCATGGCGTATGTATATGAGTTATTTGTTACAAGGCAACGATGTGAGTGGCGAAGGTATTGGGCAAATACTCTACAACGAAATGGAGTTTCTATATTACAACAGAAGAAACCAAACAGATATTAAAGAAACATTTATTCCCAAAAGTGATAATCTTTTCGACTTTAGAAATGATGTAAGACTTGTTTTTGAGTGGAACACCTCGGAAGCCGAGTTTGATTTGGAGTTTGTTGGTCCTGATTTACGAGTATATGTTTTTGAACATTCTTTAGCTAACAATCAAGGCTTAATAACAGACGAAAAACAAAAAGGCTATTCCAGCAAAGAATTTTTTATTGATGACATTGGAGTTGGCGAATGGCTGGTTAACATTACCTACAAAGGCAATAAAAAACCAGAACCAACTTACTTTAAAGTTACCCAGTATTTTAACTGGGGAAAAGCAAATCAAACCAAAAAAATTACGGTCTATAAGTTTCAAAACGAACGTGAAAAAATGCAACTCATAAAACTTAATAAACAGTTGTTGGTGTCTTCAAATTAAAAATGTCGAGAACAGGATTTCAATACGACTTCACAATAGTACTATTAAGCAATATTGGTCTAAGTTTTCAATGTGTTAAAATTTTACATTCTACCCCAAAATAGCATTTTATCTCTACTTTTATAAGCACTAAAACTAACTAAATGAAACTAACAAAATACGTTTTTACCATGACTTTGTGTACTATCATGGTAAGTTCTACATTTGCCCAAGATTACTTTTTTAAAAACAAAGCTCCTTTTAATAATAACATTCCTTCTCCAGAGGAATTTCTTGGGTATCCAATAGGAGAACAACATACAAGGCACGATCAAATTGTAGCTTATTTAACAAAACTTGCCGAACTGTCTAATCGAGCTTCAATAACAACTTATGGAAGAACACATGAACACCGTAAATTGGTAATCTTAACCGTTTCTACTCCTGAAAATCTAAAAAACATAGATGCAATTAAAGCACAACATTTACAGTTTGTTGATCCTAGTTTAAGTCCAACAAATTATAATGACGTTCCCATTTTTATAAATTTGGGTTATAATGTTCATGGTAACGAACCTTCAAGCTCTGAAGCTGCTTTATTAACTGCCTATACTTTAGTGGCTTCCAATAGTCCTGAAGTGCAACATTATTTAGAAAATGCTGTGGTTTTTATTGATCCAACCATTAATCCCGATGGTCGTGACAGACATACACAATGGGCAAACCAATATAAGGCAAACGCTTTAGTTTCCGATGGAAATGATGCCGAACATAACGAAGCATGGCCACGTGGAAGAACAAATCATTATTGGTTTGACCTTAACAGAGATTGGTTATTAGCCATAAATCCTGAAAGCAGAGGCAAATTAAAATGGTATCACGAATGGTATCCTAATGTAGTTACCGATTTCCATGAAATGGGAACCAACAGCAATTACTTTTTTGAACCTATGAAACCTATAGGCTCACAAGACCCAATTATGCCAAAAGAAAATTATGAAGATCTAACCGATTTATTCGCTCCTTATTTTTCGAGTGCTTTAGACAATATTGGATCTTTTTATTATACCAAAGAATCTTTTGATGGCACTTATCCAGGTTATGGGTCGTCGTATCCAGATTTACAAGGTGGATTGGCTTTGTTATTCGAACAGGCAAGTTCCAAAGGACATCTTCAAGATACTGATTACGGTACTATCTCGTTTGCATTTACAATACGAAACCAATACACATCAAGTATTACAACAATAAAAGCGTCAGTTGAAAACAAAGTCTATTTGAGACAGTATCAACAAAAATTCTTCAAATCGGCAATGACTCAAAAAGCAAAAACTGGTTTTGCTGCTTACGAATTTGGTGATGCTTACGATATGAACAGAAATAAAGCTTTTATCGATAAGCTGCTTATTCATAAAATAAAGGTTTATAAAAAAGGCGATAAATATGTTGTTCCTCTAAAACAACCACAACATCGAATGGTACAAACCATGTTTGAAACCTACAACAAATATCGTGATAGTGTATTTTATGATGCTTCCGCTTGGAGTGTTGCAAACTTTTATAACATAACCTATAAAGGCTTAAAAACAACACGCTTGGGAGAAGAAATTACTACTACTGATAATTTAGTAAATGTGTCCAAAGTACAACAATCTAAATATGCATATATTATTGATTGGGACGATTACAATGCACCTGCAGCACTTTATTATATACAATCTAAAGGCATAAAAGTAGCTTCAGCATTCAAACCTTTTACAGTTAAAACTTCAAATGGAAATAAAAGTTTTAATTATGGAAGTTTAATGATACCTGTGAGTAAACAGAAAAAAACAAGTGCAGAGATTTACAAAATTGTTTCAGAGGCACAAACAAAATATAATGTCCCAATGTATGCTGTAAATACTGGTTTTAGCTTAAAAGGAATTGATCTCGGAAGTAACAATTTCAGAACGCTCAAAAAACCTAAAGCTGCATTATTGATTGGTAATGGTGTAAGCTCATACGAAGCTGGCGAAGTATGGCATCTGTTAGATACAAGAGTAAATATGCCGATTACAAAACTACAAATGCGAAATTTTAAAAATGCAAATCTTGACAAGTACAATACATTAGTTATGGTTTCAGGCAGTTACAGTCAATTAGACACTATTCAAAGAGAAAAACTAAAACAATGGACATCTAAAGGAAACACATTAATAACAATTGCAGGAGCTTCTAAATGGATAATCGATAAAAAATTAGTAAAAGAAAAGCTCACCGAAAAACCTAAAGATAGTAGTAAAATAGAAACTATTAAAAGGCTGCCTTATGTAGATGCCTCAAAACATATTGGTCGTGAACGTGTTGGTGGAGCAATTTTTAAAGTAGATTTAGATATAACACATCCATTAGGTTTTGGGTATCGTAACGCTTCGCTTCCTGTTTACAAAAATAATACTGTTTTTTTAGCACCAAGTAAAAATGCCTATTCAACTGTTGCAAAATATGCTAAAAATCCTCATATAGATGGTTTTATTTCTAACGACAATCTTAAAATATTTTTAAAACCTTCAGCATCATTAATTGTAAGTCCTTTAGGAAAAGGGCGAGTTATTATGTTTGCCGATAATCCTAATTTTAGAGGTTCTTGGTATGGCACTAACCGCTTATTCTTAAATGCACTATTTTTAGGACACCAAATATCAATTCCGAAAAGAAGAAACTAATCTAAATCAATATCATGACAAAGCAATTAACCATTCTTTTAGCATTCATTTGTTGTTTGCAAAGTTTTTCTCAAGACAATTATTTAGGTGAAGGTCCATTTTCACAACTCATAATTAGAGGTGTAACTTTAATAAATGGCGATGGTTCTCCACCACGTGGACCAATGGATATTGTAGTTGAAAACAACAAGATTGTCAAAATGCAAATTGTTGGTTATCCAGGAGTTGAAATTAATGAAGACAAACGACCAAAACTAAAAGAAGGTGGTTATGAGCTTGATGCGAATGGTATGTATTTGCTTCCAGGGTTTATTGATATGCATGGTCATATTGGTGGCAATGCTCAAGGTGCAGATTCGGAATATGTATTTAAATTGTGGATGGCTCATGGTGTAACAACAGTAAGGCAGCCAAGTGGTCGTGGTATCGATTGGACACTCAATTTAAAACGATTAAGTGAGCAGCATAAAATTGTAGCTCCTCGTATTTTTACATATACCGCCTTTGGACAAACCAGTAAGTCATTCAACCCTTTAAACGATGCACCAATTACCACACCTGAAATGGCTAGGCAATGGGTTAGAGCTAACGCTAAACAAGGAGCTGATGGTATAAAATTCTTTGGAGCAGAACCCAAAATAATGGCTGCAGCTTTAGATGAGAACAAAAAATTAGGTTTAGGCTCTGCATGCCATCATGCGCAATTAAGTGTTGCGCGTTGGAATGTTTTACATTCAGCTCGTGCTGGATTAACAACTATGGAACATTGGTATGGTTTACCCGAAGCTTTGTTTGAAGACAGAACAGTTCAAAATTATCCTTTAGATTATAATTACCAAAATGAACAACATCGTTTTGAAGAAGCTGGAAAATTGTGGAAACAAGCTGCAAAACCATATTCAGACCATTGGAATAATGTTATGAACGAATTATTGGAACTTGATTTTACACTCGACCCAACATTTAATATCTACGAAGCAAGCAGAGATCTACAACGTGCTCGTCGTGCCGAGTGGCATGAAGATTACACCTTACCTTCACTCTGGGAATTTTATGAACCCAGTAAAATAAGCCATGGCAGTTATTGGCACTATTGGGGAACAGAACAAGAAATTGCATGGAAACAAAATTTTCAGCTTTGGATGACTTTCGTCAATGAATATAAAAACAGAGGTGGTCGTGTAACTGTTGGCACAGACTCTGGATTCATTTATCAACTCTACGGTTTTGCTTATCCACGAGAACTCGAATTATTACGCGAGGCAGGATTCCATCCTTTAGAAGTCATTCGTGCAGCCACTTTAAATGGTGCAGAAGCTTTGGGTTGGGACGATAAAATTGGTTCGGTTCAAATTGGTAAGTTAGCCGATTTTGTTATTGTTGAAGAAAATCCGCTGGTAAACCTAAAAGTACTTTATGGCACTGGAGCTATCAAACTTACCGAAGATAATGAAGTAGTACGTGTTGGAGGTGTAAAATACACTATTAAAGATGGTGTTATTTATGATGCTAAACGCTTATTGGCAGATGTAAAAGCTATGGTTGATGCCGAAAAAGCCAAAACCAATTGGAAATTAAAACAACCTGGAATTAAGGATTAATTAGGGTCAATAATAGGATTATTTTCTATAATATTTGAGAGTACAATTTGTGTCCTTGTCTCACCGTATAATATTAATTGATCAATAAAATGTTCTAAATTTTTTTGATTTTTCAAAACTACTTCCATAACAATGTTTTCGCTGCCCGTAATTCTATAGCAATTAATAACTTCTTTAAAGGTCTTTACTTTTAAAATAAATGGTTTTAATTTCCCCATAAAAGCTCGTAATGTAATTATGGCTTTTAACTGATGTCCTGTTTCAAAATAAGATAGTTTTGTATAGTATCCATCTATAATTCCAGCATCTTCCATTTTGCGAATACGTTCAGCAACTGCTGGCGATGTAATGCCAACACGTTTAGAAATTTCGGTATTTGTTTGTCTTGAATTTTGTTGCAAACATTCTAATATGTTCCAATTAATGCTATCTATTTTCATTTTTAAAGTATTTATATGTAATAATACTATTTTTTAAATATAATTAACGATATAACTTTAATTATTAAATATACAATTTCTATTTACAACCTAATTTTGTGTAATTGCTGGAAAAGACATGTTAAAGCCTCATCAAAATAATTTAAATCAGTTGGTTATCTATCAAAAATCGATAGATATTTTCAAATTATCTCGCCATATTGCTTCTTATATTTCTTATGATAAAGATATTTTATCGATGCATAAGTCTTTAAAACAAGCCGATAGATACGCAAGTAATTTAGTAATGGATGCTTTGGGATTAGTACCAAAAATTGCAGAAACTGAAAATCAACAAAACCCTACTCTAAAACTTAAATATGCAAAATCACTTCGCCTTTTTATAGATCGATTAAATCGGCATTGCATACAATTAGAACACACTAAAATTCAAGGGAAAGATTTTTTAAAACTTCTTCGAAAAGAGTTGAAAAAGCTACGTGTAATACATAAGCATTATGTGAATTCTGTACTGTAACTTTTTGTTTTATCTTTATAAAAGATTGAAATAAACAAGAATAATCGATTAGTTATAATCTGCAATAAGTTTCAAAAAACTTATACAATTACGGTTTCTCATATTTTTAGCTTAACTTTTATCAATTTTAAAAAAGAATGATAAAAAAATCTATTTTAATCGAAAATAAAAGCAGTATAAATTGTAAAAACTTGCAATTAATAATTAAAAGTGAAACTCGAGAAGCTAGTATTCCTATTGAAGATATTGGCTTTTTAGTGATTGATAATCCAGAAGTTTACATAAGTATTACTGCATTAAACTTACTTGTAGAAAATAATGCTTCGGTAATAATATGTAACAAAACACATTTACCAAATGGTATGTTTTTAAACTTGAACAGCCATCATGTTCAGCATGAAATTTTCAAAAATCAAATGAAGGCAAGT
>JADFSQ010000054.1:6644-8694 GCA_022560715.1 Bacteroidota bacterium | reverse complement strand
ATCTATTTCTTTACTCAAATTAACAGTTACTCCCATAAATAACCTTGACTTTGTCAATAATAAAGGCTACCTTCGTTTAACAACAGATAAAAAGAATTAAAACTCGTTTTATCAAAGCATTGCCATTCATTACGACAAAATCGGTCTGAATTCAATAACTGAAATTAAAATTATAAATAACAAATGAAAAGTTTAAATCAAACCCAGTTAAAAATATTAACATTAGTGAGTTTAATATGTATGTTAATTCCCTTTTCAATATATGCTTTATGGATATATGTTTTCGATTTAGGAACTACACAAGCTGAGCGAGTTGCGATTTTTAAAGATTATTTTCCAGATTTTCTCAATGGTAGATGGAGTACGACCTTTCTTGGTATAACTTTTTGTATCATAGCAATTATTTTCAGTAGTATTAGTTTGAAATTATCTGGGAAATTATGGAAGGGACTAAATATTATCATCCTAGTTATTAGCAGTTTGTTATTACTATTAAATTTATTTTCAATGATGTAAACTATTTGTCTTAACAAACATTACGGAGCAATATAACTCAAAACAAAAATTAAATTAAACCGAATAAACATTTTAATTGATTAAAAATCGCTAAATTTTTCATTCAAAATCTGAATGATAACAGAACTGAATTTTAAGCAAGTTTGCGGAATCGAACACAAATGAATTTACTCGAATTCTGAAAATAAATTAAACGGAATAAAAACAACGAAATGGCAACAACGTTTAAAAATAATAAGGGTTTTAGTGATTAAACTAAAGTGCAGTTCATTTTACAAAGTCCGCAAAATTTACAATTTTATACGTGTCTGTTTTTAAAAGAAAAATTGTAAATTTCGCTTAGTGCTAAACCGAAAAGTAAGTATGTTTTAATCCCTTACTATTCTTACACAAACCGTTAAACGAATCTTCAAAAACTTTTGGCTAAACTCCCCAAACTCGCTTTAAGGGTTTCTATTTTTGCTAATGCATCGGCTTCTTTTTTCTTTTCGCTGGCAACAACTTGGTCTGGAGCATTATTTACAAAACGCTCGTTAGATAGTTTCTTTTGTACCGATTTTAAAAAGCCTTGAGTATAGTTTAACTCTTCGGTTAGTTTTGCGATTTCTGCTTCTATATCAATGCTTCCTTGCATTGGTACAAAATATTCGTTCGATTTTACTCTAAAAGTCAAAGCTCCTTCAACTTTTTCATTGGTATAATTTAAAGTAGAAATATTTCCGAGTTTGCTTATTACAACATCAAAAGTAGTTGCAGTTTTTTCATTATTTAAAACGTGAAGTTCAATGGTGTCTTTAAACGCAATATTTTTTTGTTTTCTAATGGTTCTAATTCCTGAAATAACTTCAGTAGCAAAATCAAATTCAGCAATTAAATCTTTGTTTACAGATTTCGTTTCTGGCCATTTTGCAATAATTAAAGCTTCTTGTGGAGTTCTAACTGCAATATGTTGCCAGATTTCTTCAGTTAAAAAAGGCATAAAAGGATGTAAAATCTTTAAGTTATCCTCAAGAATAGTGACAATGGCATTATAGGTCTTTCTATCAATTGGTTGTTGATAAACTGGTTTTACCATTTCGAGTAACCACGAACAGAAATCATCCCAAATCAACTTATAAGTAGTCATTAAAGCATCACTTAATCTGTATTTGCTGTAATGGTCTTCTAATTCTAATAAAGTTTGTTGAAATTTGCTTTCAAACCATTCAATGGCTATTTGGGATGATTTGGGTTGCTCAATATCTGCAATATCCCAACCTTTTATCAATCTAAAAGCATTCCATACTTTGTTGGCAAAGCCTTTGCCTTGTTGGCACAATGCTTCCTCAAACATTAAATCATTTCCTGCTGCCGAACTCAATAATAAACCGACACGAACGCCATCTGCTCCAAATTCTTCAATCAGTTTTAATGCATCTGGAGAATTTCCGAGAGATTTACTCATTTTACGACGTTGCTTATCACGAACCAATCCCGTTAAATACACATTTGAGAATGGTTTTTCGCCTTTAAATTCGTATCCATCAATAATCAT
>JADFSQ010000054.1:0-6634 GCA_022560715.1 Bacteroidota bacterium | reverse complement strand
CACGCAGTTACGTCTTGAAATGAAGCATGGTCGGGGAAAAGCGCACGTAGCAAGTTCTGGGTCATTGTCTCAACGCGCCCTGAAGCTGCTTGAGATCATCCGCTACGAGTACAAGGCCTGAACTTCCCAGGGCCCATTCAAACGCTCCCAAGTCCTCGCAAAAGTTTGATTTAGGTCGAAAACGGTTGATATACTTTGTCGGTCGTTTTCAGGATTACGAATACCATCAAAAACACTCATTGGCCATAACCAAGCTGAAAACCATGTATCTACAACATCTGATTCTTGTTTTAAGTCTTCAGTCTTCAGTCTTCGGTCTCCGGTCTTCTCTTGTGCCAGCTTTAATGCTTCTTCTTTACTTTCGGCAACTACAAAATCGTTTTTTTCGTCGCCATAGAAATATGCAGGAATTTGTTGTCCCCAGAGTAACTGACGAGAAATATTCCAATCGCGAATGTTTTCCATCCAATGACGATAAGTGTTTTCAAACTTTTTAGGAAATAACTTAATATCTTTATCTACCAAAACCGACTGTATTGCTGGTTTTACTAAATCTTCCATTTTTAAAAACCATTGGTCACTTAATCTTGGCTCTATAACAGCTTTTGTACGTTCGCTCGTTCCGACTTTATGTGTTATTTCTTCCGTTTTAACTAAAATTCCTAAATCTTCAAGTTCTTTGGCAATATCTTTACGTGCCACTACTCTATCTTTACCTTGGTGATGTAATCCGTAGCTGTTTAGAGTCGCATCTTCATTAAAAATATCTATAATCTCCAAATTATGCCTATCGCCTATTTGCTTGTCATTAACATCGTGTGCCGGAGTTATTTTTAAGCAGCCTGTACCAAACTCAATATCCACATAATCGTCTTCAATAATAGGAACTACACGATTACATATAGGAACAATAACTTTCTTTCCTTTTAAATGAATAAAACGTTCATCATTCGGATTAATGCAAACTGCCGTATCGCCTAAAATAGTTTCTGGCCGTGTCGTAGCAATGGTTACAAAGCCGTTTTCTCCTTCAATTTGATATTTTACATAGTACAATGTGTCGGTACATTCTATATGCACTACTTCCTCGTCAGACAATGTAGTTTTGGCTACTGGATCCCAATTTACCATTCGGTATCCACGATAAATCAAGCCTTTATTGAACAACTCAACAAAAACTTTAATTACAGCTTCATTCATATCATCATCCATCGTAAACTTGGTTCTGTCCCAATCACAAGAACAGCCTAACTTTTTTAACTGTTCTAAAATTACACCACCATATTCGTGCGTCCATTCCCAAGCATGCGCTAAAAATTCCTCTCGTGATAACTCATTTTTATCAATTCCTTGGGCTTTTAGTTTTGCCACTACTTTAGCTTCGGTAGCAATAGATGCATGGTCTGTTCCAGGCACCCAACACGCATTAAACCCTTTTAATCGTGCACGACGAATCAACACATCCTGAATTGTATTGTTGAGCATGTGTCCCATATGCAAGACTCCCGTAACGTTTGGTGGCGGAATTACTATAGTATAAGGTTCTCTTTCGTCTGGCACAGAATGAAAATATTTATGTGTCATCCAGTAATCGTACCATTTGTTTTCTACATTTTTTGCATCATATTTTGATGGGATTGTCATACTTTGGAATAGTTTTTGAACATTAATGTGCAAAAGTACTTATATTTCTTTTTCTGAAAAATTATAATGTTAATTATATAGGTTTAATTCTCTTATGAAATTACATTATATCTAATATTTTTGTAGAATGAACAAAAAGTAAGTATGTTTACGTTGAATTTAAAATTAAAATGATGAAAAATTTAATAACAATCTTATTTGTTGGTTTAATCGGTTTTTCAGTAAATGCCCAAGAAAAAGTAGCTAAAATTGAATTTAAAACTGAAGTTATTGATTACGGAACCATAGAAAAAGGTGCTGATGGTGTAAGAGTTTTTGAATTTACAAATACTGGTAATGCTCCTCTTATTATTACTAAAGTTAAATCAAGTTGTGGCTGTACAATCCCTTCAAAACCTAAAGGTCCTATTTTACCCGGAAAAACTGGTGAGATTAAAGTTAAATATGACACAAACAGAGTAAACCCATTTAGAAAAACAATTACTGTAAGTTCTAATGCTGATACACCTACTGTAGCTCTAAAAATAAAAGGCTTGGTAGTAGATTCGAGTAAAAATAGCGTTTTAGATAAAAAAAATAAAAGTGTATTAGAAAAAAACTAATATTTCTTTAAAATATTAAAAAAAGATTCATGAATTTATGGGTCTTTTTTTATAATAAATTTTCCAGCCTAAAGTTAAATTTTAGTTGAATTCCATTTCTATCAATCAATAAACTAATGCGTTTCCCTTCCTCTCCATAAAACATTTGAATTATATCTTGTAAAGAATATAAATGTGCATCTTTATTATTAACTGACAAAATTACATCTCCAAGTTTTAGACCAGAATTTTTTGCAGGAGAGTCCTCCCTTAATTCAACAATTGTAAAGGCTGATGCTAAAACATATTTGTAAGAATTAACTACAAATACAGTAACACTTCCATCAGATTCAGAAATACTGTTGAATCGTGTTATTCCAGAACCTCTATCAATTTCTTTAACCATTCGAACTCCATTGTGTTCAAGTGTAATTCCGCTTCGGTTATAATAAAATAGATTGCTAAAAAATCTATTTCTTTTTAAAGTTATTTTACTATTAGAGTAATCTAAAATGATATTAAACCGCTTTAAAATTTCACCACCCAAACTTCCATTTCTATCTTTAATTTTTTTAGCATAACTTACTGACATAGAATCTGGAAAAGCTACATTTACTTTTTTTAATTCAAACCCTGCTATAGAAAATTTGTCAAGTTTAGAACGCTTTCCATAAACACTTCCGCTTAAACCTCTTCCTAAAAAATCTTCAAAAAATTTATCAGGTATCGTTATATCTTCATCATCAAATAACCATAACGCATCACTTCCTCCTGAATCCATCAACAATTTTACTTGCTTATTTTTACCATTCAAACTTATCGAACCTAAAATGTATGGTTTATTGTTATGAAACTCTAAATTTAATGATTTGCATTTTTTACATCGTTTATACCTATAACTTTCTGGATCGTGAATCTTAATGTATTTATTAGTATAATTAATTTCAACAATAAAATCCTTTAAAAAATCGTAACCTATTATACCATGAATGGGAACGCCAAGTCGTGGTGCAAAATTTAGAGATGGATCAAAAATTGCATATAAATCTTGATTTACGTTAATAGCTTCTCCAATTTTAAAAATATTATTTCTGGATCTAATAGCTTCAATAGGTTCACCTTTACCTAAACCTCTTAAATAAATACGTTCGGTTTGATTAATCTGTAACTCTTCGGTAAGATTTAAAAAATTGAAAATTATAGGTTTACTTATCCCTGTATCTAATAAAAAAGACAACTTAACACCATTTATTTCTACAGGAATCACGATAAGATTATGAATAAGCTTAAAATTAATTCTATCCTTATTACCTTTTCTTAAAATAAAATTTCCTTGCGAAAAACTTTGAAAGCAGAAAACACAACAAAAAATAAAAATAAAATAAGGTTTAAACATTCAATCTTCTTCTAAAATGTGTTCCCTACAATTTACAAATCTTTTAATAAAATAGTTTACTAAGGATATTATTTTAAGTAAACTTTAAGATTTATTTTGCAACTTTGCACTTATCAAATAACAATAATAAAATGCCAAGAATTTCTAATAAAGGAATGTCAATGCCGGAATCGCCAATACGTAAATTGGTTCCTTATGCTGAAAATGCAAAAAAAAGAGGTGTAAACGTATTTCATTTAAATATAGGTCAACCAGATATTAAAACGCCTCAAGTTGCTCTTGATGCTGTAAGAAATAATACACTTGAAGTTATTGCTTATAGTCGTTCGGAAGGATCGGAAGAATACAGAACCAAGATTGCCAATTATTATGCTAAAAATGATATTTCAGTTACTGCAAGTGATATTATTGTGACAACTGGTGGTAGTGAAGCGCTACTCTTTACTTTCGGAAGTATTATGGATGCTGACGACGAAGTAATTATTCCAGAACCATTTTACGCTAATTATAATGGATTTTCTACAGCTTCTGGAATAAACATCGTGCCTGTAATTTCTAAAATTGAAGATGATTTTGCTTTACCACCTATTTCAGAATTCGAAAAACTGATTACTCCAAAAACAAAAGCAATACTTATTTGCAATCCTGGAAACCCAACAGGATATCTTTATAGTAAGGAAGAAATTAAAAAATTAGCTGAAATTGTTAAAACTCACGACTTGTTTTTAATTGCAGATGAAGTATATCGTGAATTTGCTTACGATGGTGCTGAGCATTATTCTGTTATGCAAGAAGAAGGTTTAGAAGAACATGCTATTATGATTGATTCGGTTTCAAAACGCTACAGTATGTGTGGTGCAAGAATTGGATGCATCGTTTCAAAAAACAAAGCTGTAATAGATACTGCCTTAAAATTTGCTCAAGCACGATTATCGCCTCCTACGTATGCACAAATAGCAAGTGAAGCTGCTTTAGAAACACCGCAAAGCTATTTTGATGATGTGATAAACGAATATGTTGCAAGACGAAATACACTTATTGAAGAATTACAAAAAGTAGAAGGCGTAAAAGTGGCAAAACCTAAAGGCGCTTTTTACTGTATTGTAGAATTACCTGTAAAAAATGCTGATGATTTTGCACAATGGCTTTTAGAAGATTTTGAACTCAACGGAGAAACCATAATGGTTGCTCCTGCAGCTGGATTTTATTCCACAAAAGGTTTGGGTTTAAACCAAGTTAGAATTGCATACGTACTCAAACAAGAAGATTTAATAGCTTCGGTTAATATCTTAAAAGAAGCTCTTAAACAATATAAAGGTTAGTGGAAATTTTAAGTAACATATCTCTTAAACAATACAATACTTTTGGTATTGATGTTAAAGCAAAACATTTTGTTTCTATAAAAAGTGTTGAAGAATTAAAATCTGTATTAAACCTTGAGGCATTTCCGGAAAAATTTATTCTTGGTGGTGGCAGTAATATGCTTCTAACAAAAGATGTTGATGCTTTAGTAATCCATTTAGACTTAAAAAATATTGAAATAACTTCAAAAAATGAAAATACAGTAACTGTTAAAGTTGCAACCGGAGAGAATTGGCACGATTTTGTATTGTGGTGTTTAGAGCATAATTTTGGTGGTATCGAAAATCTTTCACTTATTCCTGGCAACGTTGGCGCAACACCTATACAGAATATTGGTGCTTATGGTGTAGAGCTAAAAGACGTTTTTGTTTCTTGTGAAGCACTTCATATCAACACTCAAAAAGTTAGAATTTTTACTAAAAAAGAATGCAAATTCGATTATCGCAATTCAATTTTCAAGCAAGACTTAAAAGGCAAATATGTCATTCTTAATATCACTTTAGAGTTAACTAATAAAGACCATAAAATAAATACATCTTATGGCGCAATTACTGATGAATTAAAGAAAATGAAGGTAGAAAGTCCTTCAATTCAAGATGTTTCAAATGCAGTAATTACTATTAGAGAATCTAAATTACCCAATCCAAAAGTTATAGGTAATAGTGGAAGCTTTTTTAAAAACCCTATAATAACCAAATCTCATTTCGAGACTTTAAAAATTAATTTCCCTGAAATGCCGAGTTATTCAGTTTCAGAAGGAAATATAAAAATTCCTGCAGGTTGGCTTATCGAACACCTTGGTTTTAAAGGAAAACGTTTTGGAAATTATGGTGTCCATAACAAACAAGCTTTGGTATTGGTAAATTATGATGATGCAAAAGGTGAAGATATTTTTAAATTATCGCAACTTATTCAATCAACAGTTAAGCGAATTTTTGATATAAATTTAGAAGTAGAAGTAAATATTATTTAAACTAGTGCGCTATTAAATGAATCATTCAAAACAAAAATTTTAAATTCAAAAAAAATGACTATTTTGAATGTTCCTTGTGTCAGATTTAAAAAAATAATATAATCTCAAGAAAAAATAACTTGGTTTCAAAATTAGAGCAACATATAGTAAGTCTTTTAAATGAAGGCGATAAAAGAGCAATTCAGTTAATTTATGAAAATTATTCTGGTTCGCTTCTCGGCGTAATTCAAAAAATTACAATAGACAAAGCTTTAGCCGAAGATGCGCTGCAAGAAAGCTTTATCAAAATCTGGAAAAACGCTAAAAAGTACGACGCTTCTAAAGCCAAACTATTTACTTGGCTGTATAGAATTGCTCGTAATACTGCTATCGATAAATTAAGAAGCCATAATATTAAGTTTACCAAAGAAATCCATATTGCCGACTCTAACGTATATAAATTATCGACATCTGGTTTAAATCAAGATACAATAGATTTAAAAAAGCATGTTGCCAGCCTGGAATCTAAATATCAAATTGTATTAAAGGCTTTATTTTTTGAAGGGATGACACAACAAGAAGCCAGCGAAGAATTAAGTATTCCTTTAGGTACAGTTAAGTCTAGGTTAAAAATTGGATTACGAGAACTAAAAAAAATCTATAATCCATAAAAAATAAAATCATGGAAAAAGAAGCAAG
>JADFSQ010000053.1 GCA_022560715.1 Bacteroidota bacterium | reverse complement strand
AGCAAAAAATAAAGTAACCGTTAATTTAACACGTCTTACCGAATATAAAGGAGAGCCACCAACGGTTATTTACAGCATTAAAATATTGGATTTGAATTTAATAGAACGTAGATTTTATGAATTTAAAAAACCAAAAAACCAACAAGACATAAACGTTGCTTTTCTATCAACAGGTTTATATACCTTAATTGTTTATACAGATACTGGAACTTTTACTAAAAAATTACTCGTAAAATAGAGATAAAAGAAGTATAACAGTTTAACAAAAAAGGCTTCAAATTAAATTGAAGCCTTTTTGAATTGGATTAACACTCTTTATTTAGGATCTAAAATATTATCAATACGTTCTAGCACATCTTGTAAATGAATCCGTTTCATTCCTGAAGAGTTAGCCGCTGCTGATCTAACAGCACGTTGTAAGGTTTTTAATTCGGCTCTTGCAATTGCTCTAATATCAGACTGATTTACATTAACGTTTGTTCGTGTAGAAAAACGCGCAAAACGTCCAGTAATTTTGGTTTGATTTTCGGTCATTAAATATTCCATTCTATCAATATAGGCACGTTGAAGATTTCTTCGGTAGGTGTTTATTGATTTTCCAGTTCTTAATTCACTCCAAAGCCCTTTTCGTAAATCTTGCATCATATTAAGTAAAGCATAAGAATCTTTCCCATTAATAGTTTCGTTTTCAATCATACGCGCCATTCTGCCAAAATCAAGAATGTTGTTAAGTGTTCTTGTTTGGAAACTTCTAATACGTTCTACATTACCAGCACTTTCAATTTTATTAAAAATAGTATTGTCAATTAACCAATCTGGTGTTTCAAACAATTGCTTATGCAAAAAAGCTAAAGACTCTTTTTGCCTTGTTTTATCAACATGAGAATACACTGCACCTTCTTGGTCGTAGGTTTTATAATTTTCATAAACACCACCAATATTTGATGCTACATGTCCCATATAACGGTTAAATTGACTGAGCACTTGACCATACATCGTTTCTAAATCGTCGTAGTTTTTTCCGTCTTCAGCTGTCCATTTAATTAAATTAGGGACGATATGTTTAAGGTTTAAAATTCCATAATGACTTGCTAAAATAGCATCGTCTCCTAAATCTTCGGTTTGAGAACTTGGGTCGATAACACCAAATTGCTGTCTTCCAAAACGATACATTGGATCATCAGCGTGTTCTAAAATCCAACTGTCGAGAGTTTTCTTTTCGTCTTCAGCAGTATCAGCGTCTAAAATAGGTCTGTAACCCCATTTTATAGCATACTTGTCGTAAATACCAATATCTGGCATTAATGCTACGCCTTCATCTCCTGGTTGGGCAATGTAGTTAAATCGTGCATAATCCATAATTGATGGAGCTGTGCCATATTTTTGAGTAAATTCTGAACTACGCAAATCTTCAACTTTATAAGCGGAACTGCTTCCCATATTATGAGGCAATCCAAGCGTATGACCTACTTCGTGAGATGATACAAAACGAATTAATCGTCCCATAACTTCATCTTTAAATTCAGTGGTTTGAGCATCTGGATTAATAGCAGCAGTTTGTACAAAAAACCAATTTTTTAATAAGGTCATCACGTTGTGATACCAATTAATATCACTTTCAAGAATTTCCCCGCTTCTAGGATCACTTACATGAGGTCCATTGGCATTTGGAATAGGAGAAGCTAAATAACGCACCACGGAATATCTAACATCTTCAGGACTCCATTCCGGATCTTCTTCAGCAGTAGGAGGATCTTTTGCAATAATGGCGTTTTTAAATCCAGCAGCTTCAAAAGCCACTTGCCAATCTTCAATACCTTGTTTTATGTACTTACGCCATTTTAAAGGAGTAGCTCTATCAATATAATAAACAATTTGTTTTTTTGGTTCTACCAATTCACCTCGTTTAAACTTCTCTATATCTTCATCTTTAACTTCTAATCGCCACCTATCTAAATATCTAACGGTTTTACTTTTATGATCTTCTAAACCATAATCTACTTGTCCACGAGCAAACCAACCAACACGTTGATCGAAATTTCGACGTTTCATGATTTCCTTCGGAAGCAATATCATAGAGTTGTTTATTTCTACAGAAATAGTTCCGGTACTTGAATTTGATGGAGGTTCTCCAGCAGCATAGGTTTTTACATGTCTTGTTTCAATATTTATAGGATAACTTTTTATGCTTTCAATAAATGATTTATCAGTTTCTAATTTAGATATTTTATATTGTTTTCTTCGTCTTTGAGGAAATCCTATAGCTTTAACATCTTTAGAGAATAAATCGGTTACTTCAATAACAGTGTTTAAAGAATCTTTACTAAATGCTTTAATAGGAAATGTGTAAAGTATTGGTTCAAAATTAGAATTTACCACAGCTTCATGAATCGGTAAAGAATCGGCTGCTACAACGGAATGTGATACAACACGAAGCAACACTTTTTTATCCTTTTTTTGCCAACGTATTACTTGTGTATTTTGTTTGCCACCACCAAAACCAATGCCACTGGCAGTTTTGGCAATACGAGTAACCATTAACATTTCGCGTTCAAAAAGTGAGTCCGGAATTTCATAAAAGAATTGGTCGTCAATTTTATGAACTGTAAATAATCCTTCATCACTTTTGGCTTCTTTGGTAATTACTTTATCATAGGGTTTTATAGCTCCCTTTTTATCCTTTTTAGATTTTGATTTCTCTGTTTCTTTTTTGGCTGTTTCAGCTTCAGCAGCTTTTTTTGCGGTGTTACAAGATGTTACTATTAGAGTTAATGCTAATAATAATACTTTAATAGAAGAATGTTTCAAAATAAGTGTTTTTTGGTTTAGCGAGTGAAAATAGTGAATCCCATTTAGAGAGCGCATTTTAAACAAAAAATTTAGTATTTCTTTAACTATTTTTTTGGACAATAAACATGGTATTAAATAGATTTCACTTAATTTTTGTAAATTGAACCCGCGTTATGTATTAGAGCTTCGTAATGAGGATTGAAAGTGCAATAAAACAGGAAGTTTTCTGGGTTTTAGCATAGCAACGATATGGTTAAACCCAAAAACTTAGCATGGCAATCTGTTTTGCAGCAATTTCAAGTCGTAATAGATTTTCTAATGCATAATTCGGGTTGAACTTCTAATTTTTTATGATGCCTTATTGGTTATATGTATTACTAATTATTTTAGCTATATATGTTATAGTAAGTATAGCCTTGTATTTTTTACAAGATTATTTTTTGTTTCAAGCAGAAAAGCTGCCAAAAGACTTTCAGTTTTTTTATGAAAATCAGGAAACGGAAGAATATAATTTAGAGACTCGTGATGGTGCTGTAATTAATGGATTGCTTTTTAAACCAAAAAACGAATCGAAAGGTGTTGTTTTATATCTTAAAGGGAATTCTAAAAGTATAAAAGGTTGGGGGAAGTTTGCTGTAGATTTTACAAGACACGATTATAGTGTGCTTATGATAGATTACAGAGGTTTCGGAAAAAGCACGGGAAAGCGTTCGCAAAAAGCAATAAAAAGAGATCTTCAGGAAATATATAATTTAGTTAAAGAAAAAGCTACAGAAGAGCGAATGATTGTGTATGGTCGTTCTTTGGGTTCTGGTTTTGCCGCAAAATTGGCTTCGATGAATAATCCAAAAATGCTGATTCTCGATGCGCCTTACTACAGTTTAACCAAAGTAACAGGACGCTATATGCCATTTATGCCTCTATCCATAATAATGAAATATCCTTTGCCAACATACAAATGGTTGAAATATGTAAAATGCCCTATTCATATTATTCATGGTACAAACGATAAATTGATTCCTTTTAAAACAAGTGTAAAATTATCGCAGATACAACCAAAAATCACCAGACTTTATACAGTAATTGGTGGTGGACATAAAAATTTGAATAACTTTGAGTCTTATCATAAAATGTTAGGAGAAATAATTAATTCTGAGCCAAAAGAAGTAAACCTTGAAGGATCTAGTATTAATGTAAACCATTCAGGAAAAACTAAGAATGCGAAGGTTTAAAAAGGGTATTTATACTTTAATAATTTTAGATGTAATGATTGCAGCCTCATTGTATTTCTTTTAAGAAAAATTAATATTCAGACCTACTACTTTACCTCAAGATTTTACTTTTAGTTTTTCAAATCCATTTGAAGAATTGTTTTTAAAAACTGAGGATGGTGCTGTAATTAATGCCATACATTTTAAAACCGAAAACCCAAAAGGAGTCATTTTATATTTTCATGGGAATGCTGGAAATTTATCGCGTTGGGGGGAAATCACAGAATTTTTTGTAGAGAAAAATTACGATGTGTTCGTAATGGACTATAGAACTTATGGAAAAAGTACAGGTAAATTAAGCGAGCAAGCACTTTATAAGGATGCCCAAATGTGCTACGATTATATTTTAGAACGCTACAAAAAAACTGAAATCATAATATATGGTCGCTCTTTGGGAACAGGAATGGCAACCTATTTAGCATCCAATAACAATCCGAAACAACTTATTTTAGAAACCCCTTTTTATAGCCTTGCTGACGTGGCTAAAGGTAGGTTTTCCTTATTTCCAACTAAAAAATTACTTAAGTACGATTTTCCTTCTTATAAATACGTTCAAGATGTAAATTCCCCAATTTCAATTTTTCATGGCACTGATGATGGGGTTATTCCTTATGCGTCAGGAATAAAATTATTTAATAGTATGGAACAAAAAGACAAAGTGTTTTTTACTATTGAAAATGGAGAGCATAACAATTTAATTGAGTTTGATTCTTACCGTAAGCAAATTCAAAAAATTCTGCTTTAATTTCTTAATAAAACATTAAAAAATTTGTACTTGTGTTAAATATTTCTAAATACATGTAACATTATAAATTAAGAGACGTCTATAGTGTACAAATCAAAATAAAAACAATATCATGTATAAATTAGCTTTATTATTTACTGTATTTTTTGCATTAAATGCAACCGCTAAAATTAACAATGACTCTAACAATTTAAATATAGATATAAATGGTGAAGAGTATGAATTAGAAAAATTACTTTTTGTAAAAATGGAAGATTCAACTTTAGAGAATTTTGATATAAATTCTATTGAAGTAATTGAAATAGAAGACGAAGTAGAATTAAATTTTAATCCAAAAGATTATTTACCGGAAGGCTTTAATGCATTAAAAGGAATGCATGATTTAGATTGGAATACTATTGAGTTAGTTGAATTAGAAGAAGAAGTAGAATTAAATTTCAATCCAAAAGATTATTTACCGGAAGGCTTTAATGCATTAAAAGGAAAGCATGATTTAGATTGGAGTACTATTGAGTTAGTTGAATTAGAAGAAGAGGTAGAATTTGACTTTAACCCAAAGGATTATTTACCTAATAATTTTGACCCAAATAAAGGAATGTATTCTAATAATGTATTAGTTTGTCTTTAATTAATATGGCTAAGATTTAATAAGGACAATAAAAAGCCAGTAATTTAATAATTACTGGCTTTTCTTATTAATGCTTTATTGTTTAAATATTTTCATTTTTATAACAAATTACTCAAAACAATTTATCAATTTTATTTTTCTGTATGGCTTGCCAGGCTATCGTAAACAACAATTGTGTATGTTTATTAAGATGTGTAAACCGCTTATCTGTTGTATATCCTTTACGGTATCTGTAATAAATTTGCTGTACTATAACAGAGAGTTTAAATAAACCATACACATAATAAAACACTAAATTGTTAATTGGTCTGCCACTTTTTTTGCTATATAATTCTACAATTTCGGTTCGGTTTGGATTTCCCTTAAAAACGGTTGGACTTGGCAATCCTTTTTTTAAGGCATCCGTATCATCTTCGGTAATCCAATACGAAAGCGATGTGCCTAAATCCATTAAAGGATCTCCAAGAGTACACATTTCCCAGTCTAAAACAGTATTGATTTCTGTCCAGGAATCATCTTTAAACATCACATTATCATATTTATAATCGTTGTGAATTAAACAATTATCATGCGTATTGGGTTGGTTGTTTTGTACCCATTTTATAACGAGTTCGGATTCTGGTATGGCACCGGTTTTTGCTTTTTCGTATTGCTTTGCCCAATTGGTAATTTGGCGTTCTGCATAACCTTCTGGTTTTCCTAAATCGGTAAGTCCAGTTGCTTTATAATCTACATTATGTAAGGCAACAAAAGTATCCAACCATGTATTAGAAATGATTTTAAAATCACTTGAATTAATAGCTCTTTTTTTTGCTTCGGAATAATCTAAAATAATACCATTAGCATTTTCCATAATATAAAACGGAGTGCCTAAAATAGATTCGTCATCAGTAAAAGCATATACCTTCGGAATTTTTTTAAATTCGGTAAATAAATTGGATAGTACTTTATATTCGCGACTCATATCGTGCCCTCTTTTTATTGCTCCAAATGGTGGACGACGTAATACATATTCGTTATTTTCTACCAATAATAAATAGGTAAGATTCGAAAAGCCTCCAGAAAATCGTCTTACTTCAATCGCACTTTTTAAGTCTTTAATCAAATGATGTTCAAACAAAAATTGTTTTAGCTTGTCAAGCTGTAGAGCCTCTTCTTTACTTACTTCTATTGTATTATCGCTTGACATAGATAAGGTTTTATTAAACAAACGTAATTAATTCTTTAGGTAAATGAGGTGTTTCATTTAAGCTTAAAACATTAAGTCTGTTTTTTGAATATAGTAGCTGTGAAAAAGAAGCATTTAAAATTGCCAGATTTAATTCAGATATTTTTTCTTCCGAAATCCCTAAACTATCTCCAATAATAGAACTTTTGGTTCCTCCGGAAGTAAATATTCCCACAGTTTCTCCTTTACCAGTGCGTTCTAAAATACTTGCTATTCCTTTTTTAGCCTGCATTCTGAATTGAGCCCAGGATTGAATGGATTCATGCTCAAAAGCGTATCTTCCTGTAGCATACTCTTTCAAAAATAAGCCGAATATTTTTATGGAATTTTTTCTTTTTAGATTTGGATCTCGTTCTATTTCCTCAAACATTTTTTTTGCTTCATCATATTGGTTTACAAAATCATCATAAGCTAAACTTAATGCTTCTGGAACTTGATGTTCATTTAATTCTTTTAAATAAATGGGTTTTGGTAATTCTATACCTTCAGTTATAAATGCTTTGTTAAAACCATCAAAGGTTTGCTGATGCCGTTTTAATTTACCAATAAATATCTTATCAAAATGAATATTCTTCTCAACAAAATAGCGTCCTAAAACTTCCGATTGTAAAATACCTTTGTTAGATAAATTATCGTAGTCGTCAGATAGAAAAGATGCTTGTGCATGACGTATTAAATAAATTTTACTCATTTTTTTAGTACTTAAATTGACTAAAGTACTTAAAGTTTATTCAGTTTTTATAGATATTCAAAAACTTTAAATACTTACAACTTTAGACACTTGTAACTTTAAACTTTAGGCACTAATTTATTAACTAAACGCTTTTATGGTTCGCTTTCCTAATTGGTACATATGTACTTCGTCCGGACCATCGGCATATTTAAGCATTCTTCCATATAAGTAAAATTGGGACAATGGTACATCTTGAGACACGCCTTTTGCACCATGAATTTGCATCGCTCTATCAACAACATTTAATAACATATTTGGGGCAACAATTTTTATCATCGCAATGATATCTGTGGCAGCTTTATTACCCACAGTATCCATCATATAAGCTGCTTTAAGTGTTAACAATCGAGCTTGTTCAATTTCGCATTTTGACTTTGCAATATCTTGACGAATGCTACTATACTCGGCTAATTTTTTACCGAAAGTTGTACGTTCTGTAGATCGTTTACACATCATTTCCATAGCGCGTTGTGCCATGCCAATCATTCGCATACAATGATGAATACGTCCTGGCCCTAAACGCCCTTGAGCAATTTCGAATCCTCGACCTTCACCTAATAACATATTTTCGACTGGAACTCTTACGTTTTCTAACAATATTTCGGCATGACCTTCAGGCGAATCAAAATTTCCTAAAACAGTTAAAGCTCTAACGACTGTTAATCCAGACGAATCCATTGGCACAATAATCATACTTTGCTGAATATGTCTTGCCGCATTTGGATTAGTTTTTCCCATTACAATAGTAACCTTACAGTTTGGATCCATACCACCAGAAGCCCACCATTTTCTACCATTAATTACATATTCGTTTCCATCGCGAACGATTGAAGTTTCAATATTTGTAGCATCAGAAGAAGCTACTTGTGGCTCGGTCATTAAAAATGCTGAACGAATAGTGCCTTCCATTAACGGTTTGAGCCATTTTTCTTGTTGTTCAGGTGTGCCGTATTTTGCAAAAACTTCCATGTTTCCAGTATCTGGAGCGGAACAATTAAAAATTATGGCAGACCAAGGAATTCTACCCATTATTTCAGCCATTGCAGCATATTCTAAATTGCTTAATCCAGGACTGAATTCTTTATATTCTTTCGGAAGAAATAAATTCCATAAACCAGCTTCTTTGGCTTTTTCTTTTAATTTTTCAATATATGGATGTGATGTCCATAGATGTTTCGGATTAGCATTGTAAGCATTTACTTCTTGTTCTATTGGATAGATATTGGTATCCATAAAATTTTGAAGTTTTTGTAATAGTGCTTTTACTTTTTTTGTATGTTCAAAATTCATACTTAAATT
>JADFSQ010000052.1 GCA_022560715.1 Bacteroidota bacterium | reverse complement strand
TTTTTTTATTTTCTACATCCTCTGCTACAGGATGAACAAAATCTGGATAATCTACACTTTCATTAGTGTCTGTGCCGTGATTTATTACTGTAATTCCTTTAGCTTTTAAATGTTTTATAATAGCAAATTTATAATCTGTTCCTGCGTGATCGTTGCCTATTGATATATTCATTATTTTAAGATATTAAAATAGTTTCTGTGAAAAAGTATAAAGTTAACGTATTAGTAGTTAAAACAAAAAGTTGATAAGTTAACTTCTAACTATTCATAAGTAGTTAATATCTATTTGCTATATTCTGAAAGAAAAATTTTTATACTTCAATTATTTTTACAATCAAGATGTTAAATGAATTAACCAAAAAAATAAGCTTCTTTTTAAGACAAACTTATGAAACATAAAACCGATTATATAAACACTAAATTCAGAAAAACTTATTAATAATAAGCGGTTAATTAAGGTTATAAACAGCTGTTGATATATAAAATAATACACTTAAAAATAAGGAGTTAAATAAAGAAATAGTGTTGATTACTACATGATAACATGTCAATTAAAGCAATTCAAAATAAAAACAGAAAAAGTTATAGCAACAATTAACAACCCATCATCATCATCATTTTTTATTAAATTTTTAAAAAGAAATTATTATTATATAGAATGTGGATAACTTCAAAAAATTAAAATAACAAAGTGAAATAAACCTGATACATTGAGTTTTTAATATTAGTTAATTTTGTAAGATTTTATTTCCATTTATTTTATTTGGACAAACTCAAATAGGCAGTGATATAGATGGTGAAGCATCAAGTGATTTTTCAGGATCTAGCGTGTCTTTATCATCAGATGGTAGTATTGTAGCTATTGGAGCAACTGGCAATGATGGAAATGGAAGTAGTTCAGGACACGTACGCGTTTATGATTTAAGTGCTTTGCTTTCTAGCGATAATTTTGTTTTGTCACAATTTAATATATACCCAAACCCAGTAAAAGAACAATTTACCATTCAACTAAAACAAGGTTTAGAACTACAAAATGTAAACATCTATAATAGTTTAGGACAGCTTATTAATTCAACAACAAAGAGAATTGTAGGTACTAAAGGTTTATCAAGTGGTTTGTATTATGTTGAGGTTGTAACAAATCAAAGAAAAGCAACTAAAAAAATAGTTATAGAGTAAATACTATTTCTTACTTAATAAATACTTAAAAGGCTTGTGTTTTAATAATACAAGCCTTTTTTATTATTTAACCTTAAAGAAATGTAATTCAATTTTTAAAGTGTAACTTTGCACTAATCTTAAAAGATTGATTTAAAAAGATTTATCTTATTTTAAATCCACTTCCCAAGAATTTAAGTTCGTCCGGACAATAAAAAATCAATATATTTAAGAAGAATTAATTAATAAGATTTCCACTATTATGGAAACGAGATGAAATAAATGACAAGAAAAAAGAATAGAAGAAAAAATAAAACACACACTTCTAACCTTACAAATACAATCTTAAGTATTTTAAAAAAAGACCGAAACAAAACCTTTAATTACAAACAAATAGCTTCAATACTAGGTTTAAATGATGCAAGTAGTCGTAATCAAATAATAAAAAACCTTCAGCAATTAAAAGCAAAACAAGAAATTGAAGAAGTAGATAGAGGAAAATTCAAAGCAATAGTAAACACCGAATATCATACAGGAATTTTAGATATAACATCTAAAGGCTCGGGTTATGTGTTGTGTGAAGATTTTAAAGATGATATTTTTATAGCTTCAAATAACATTAATAAAGCGCTACATAATGATGAAGTAGAACTTTATGTTTATAAAAGAAGGAAAAGAGGAAAACTTGAAGGGGAAATCACTCAAATTATAAAAAGAGCAAGAACAGAGTATGTTGGAGTTATTCAAATTCATAAAAGTTATGCTTTTGTAATAGCAGATGATACAAAAATGTATAAAGATATTTTTGTACCAATTAACAAAACGTTTAAAGCTGAAGATGGCGATAAGGTTATAGTTAAACTCGAAGATTGGCCAGAAAATGCAGATTCCCCTTACGGAAAAGTTACTAAAATACTTGGAAGACCTGGAGAACATGATACCGAAATTCATTCTATTCTTGCAGAATATGGCTTACCTTATGAGTTTCCTGTAGAAGTTGAAGATTTTGCTAACACATTAGATACTTCTATTACAACTAAAGAAATTTCTAAACGTCGCGATATGCGTAACGTTTTAACTTTTACAATAGACCCAAAAGATGCGAAAGATTTTGATGATGCTTTGTCTTTTAAACTTTTAAAAAACGGAAACTACGAAATAGGAATTCATATAGCAGATGTATCACATTATTTACAAGAAGGAACAGTTTTGGATGATGAGGCGTATGAACGTGCAACATCTGTTTATTTAGTGGACAGAGTAGTACCAATGCTACCTGAAGTATTATCTAACAATGCTTGTTCGCTTCGTCCTCAAGAAGAAAAATATACCTTTTCAGCAGTTTTTCAACTCAATGAAAAAGCAGAAATAAAAGATAAGTGGTTTGGCAGAACAGTAACTTATAGTGATGCTCGTTTTTCTTATGAAGAAGCACAAGTAATTATTGAACAAAATGTCATTCCTGCGAAGGCAGGAATCTCATCAATCAACACGAGAATTCCAAAAGAAGTTTCATTAACAGGAAAACAATACAATACATCACCAAAAATTGCTTTTGCAATTTTAAAATTAAACGAACTTGCTAAAATTTTACGTAGAAAACGTATGAATTCTGGAGCAATTTCATTCGATAAAGTTGAAGTGAAATTTAATCTTGATAAAGAATCCAATCCAACAGGAGTTTATTTTAAAACCTCTAAAGAAGCAAATAAGCTTATTGAAGAATTTATGCTGCTTGCAAACAGAAAAGTAGCAGAGTTTATAGGAAAACAAAAACCAGAAAAAACATTTGTTTACAGAGTTCATGATGAGCCAAACGATTCTAAACTCGCAGTACTGAAGGGTATTGTATCGCGTTTTGGTTACAAACTAAATTTTAGTGATAGAAAGAGTACAACAAGGTCTTTAAATAATTTATTAAAGGGAGTAAATGGTAAAAAAGAACAGAATTTAGTCGATACTCTGACCATTCGTTGCATGAGCAAAGCTGAATACACCACAAAAAACATAGGACATTACGGTTTAGCTTTCGATTATTACAGCCATTTCACATCGCCAATTCGTCGTTATCCCGATGTAATGACACATCGTTTATTACAGTATTATCTCGATGGAAAAAAATCTGCAAACCAAGATATTTATGAAGATAAATGTAAACACTCTAGCAATATGGAATATCTTGCAACAAAGGCTGAACGAGATTCTATAAAATATATGCAGATAAAATATATGCAGAATTATAAAGACCAAGAGTTTTTAGGAGTAATTTCAGGTGTAACCGATTGGGGAATTTATGTTGAAATAATAGAAAACAAATGCGAGGGAATGGTTAGAATACGAGACATTAAAGGCGATTATTATATTTTTGATGAAAGCCAGTATGCGCTCATCGGAAACAACACTAAAAACAAATATCAATTAGGCGACGAAGTAATTGTAAAAGTTAAACAAACCGATTTGGTTAAGAGACATTTGGATTTTCATTTAATTGGTAAAAACAAGGCATAGTTATTGATTCAAACAACACTAAAAACATACATATAAACACATGAAACACATATTTACAGCCTTAACAATTTTAATTGCATCAACTGCAATAGCACAAAACCAAATAGAAAAAACAATAGGAGAATTTACTCAACTAAAAGTTTATGATCTAATTGAAGTGAAACTCGTTATATCGGACGAAAATAAAATTGTAATAACTGGAAAAAACACTGAAGATGTTGTTGTGATAAACAAAAACGGAAAATTAAAAATAAGAATGATTCTTGAAGAACGATTTGATGGTAAAAACACATCAGTAACTTTATTTTACACTACTGTAGATATTTTAGATGTTAATGAAGGCGCTACAATTTCATCTAAAGATACGATTAAACAATATGAAATAGATCTTAAAGCACAAGAAGGAGGAAAAATAAACGTTCATTTAGAAGTAAAAATTGCAAATATCAAGGCTGTTTCTGGAGGTATTATTAAAGCACACGGAAGCGCCACCAAACAAAAAGTGTCATTAAACACAGGAGGAATTTACGAAGGGAAAAATTTGCAAACCGAAACCACGACTGTTATTATAAAAGCAGCAGGAAATGCAGAAGTAAATGCATCCGAACTTGTTGATATTAAGATTAGAGCAGGAGGAGATGTTTTTGTTTATGGAGATCCAAAAACGATTATAGAAAATCGTGTTTTCGGTGGTCGGGTTAAAAGGATGAAATAGATTAATTATATTTTTTAAAATTATTTTAAATGCTGAACAAGATTTCAGCATTTTTGCTAAAACAATATGATAGAAGATATACAAGCAGCAATACCATTGGGTTTTTTTTTAAGCTTCATGACAGGTCCTGTTTTTTTTGTTTTACTAGAAACAAGCGTAACTAAAGGATTTAGAGCTGCTGCTGTTTTTAATTTAGGTGTAATTATAGCAGATATCCTTTTTATTACAATAGCTTATTTTAGCAGTTTTCAGCTTCTTGAAAACTTAAGCAACCAACCAGGTTTATTTGTTTTTGGAGGCACAATATTAACTGTTTACGGCATTATTATATTCCTTAAAAAACTACAAAAAAACACAAACCAAATAGGCGAAATAAAATTTATTAAAACTAATTATTTAAGGCTCTTCATTAAAGGATTCTTACTTAACTTTATAAACATAGGAGTTTTGGTTTTTTGGCTTGGTGTAATAATAATTATAGGACCCAGTTTAGAAAACGATATCAATAGATTTTATGTATTCTTTGGAACTATGGTTCTTACATATTTTATAACAGATTTGTTTAAAATTATTTTAGCAAAACAACTTAAAAGAAAATTAACTAAAAACCGTATTTTAAAAGTTAAAAAACTATTAGGTCTAATCCTTGTTATTTGCGGACTCGTGTTAATAATAAAAGGATTTTTACCTAAAGATCAATTAAATCCACAAGACCTTATAGAAGAAATGGCAGAATAAAAAAGAGACACCAAATAATAGTATCTCTTTTTTTTGAGGCGTCTAGCGGATTCGAACCGCTGTAAAAGGTTTTGCAGACCTCTGCCTAGCCACTCGGCCAAGACGCCAAATTTCCTACGTCCACGTGTCGCCGAAGCTTTAGCGGAGGAACAAAGCAGGAATCTCATTTATTTAAACATGAGTGAGCAAATGTAATAAAATTTAACCTTGTACACTATTCGCCTTTATTTTTTCTTTTCTCAGTCAATTTTATAGTTACCATTTCCACATCGCCACCAATTGGCGGGTTTATTTTAGAAATAGAAATAATTACTTTAGTTACTAAATTACTTTCTAAAAAAACCCTATTTAAAATACGTTTTCCAACTGTTTCAAGGAGTTTAGAAGGAATACTCATTTCTTCTTTCACAATTTTATTTAGTAACACATAATCTACTGTGTCTATCAATTTATCAGAATTTGAAGATGTTTTTAAATTGGCTTTCACTTCTAAATCCACACGATAGTCACTACCAATTTTGGTCTCTTCCTTTAAACAACCATGAAAGGCAAATACTCGTATATTCTCAACTTTAATTATTCCCAAAACTCAATCGTTTTCTGCAAATATATTACACTATATTTTAATAACTTTGCAATTCAATTGATTAAAATGTTAGAGGAAACAAAACCGCTTAATTTTATTGAGCATATTATAGAAGAAGATTTAAAGAACGGGTTACCGAAAGACAAGCTCCGTTTTCGTTTTCCGCCAGAGCCAAATGGTTATTTGCATATTGGTCACACCAAAGCTATTGGCATTAGTTTTGGTTTAGGTGAAAAATATAACGCTCCTGTAAACCTTCGTTTTGACGATACAAATCCAGCAAAAGAAGAACAAGAATATGTTGATGCCATTAAACGAGACATTGCATGGTTAGGCTATAAATGGGAAAATGAATTGTATTCGTCTAATTATTTTCAGCAATTATACGATTGGGCAATTCAACTTATAAAAGACGGAAAAGCGTATGTAGATTCGCAATCTTCGGAAGTTATGGCAACACAAAAAGGAACACTAACACAAGTTGGTACAAACAGTCCTTTTCGTGATAGAACAGTTGAAGAGAATCTGGATTTATTCCGAAGAATGAAAAGCGGAGAATTTGATGAAGGCACTCACGTTTTACGCGCAAAAATTGATATGGAAGACCCTAATATGTTGATGCGCGATCCACTCATGTACCGTGTTTTAAAAAAGCATCATCATAGAACTGGAAACGATTGGTGTATTTACCCAATGTACGATTGGACACATGGAGAAAGCGATTATATCGAGCAAATTTCGCACTCACTATGCTCATTAGAATTTAAACCACACCGAAAACTATATAATTGGTTTAGAGACGAAGTTTATAAATACAATCAAACCGATTTACCATTAGCACCAAAACAACGTGAGTTTGCACGTTTAAACTTGAGTTATACCGTCATGAGCAAACGCAAGTTGCTTAAACTGGTTGAAGAAAATATAGTTTCTGATTGGGACGATCCTCGAATGCCAACCATTTCAGGATTGCGTCGTCGTGGCTATACACCAAATTCTATTCGAAATTTTATAGAAAAAGTGGGTGTTGCAAAACGAGAAAATGTGATAGATGCGTCGCTTTTAGAGTTTTGTGTTCGTGAAGATTTAAACAAATCAGCAAATCGAGTGATGGCTGTTTTAAATCCTGTAAAGCTCATAATTACTAATTATCCTGAAGACAAAGAAGAATGGTTAGAAGCCGAAAACAACCCAGAAGACGCTTCTGCAGGATTTAGAAAAGTACCTTTTACAAGAGAAATCTATATTGAACGAGAAGATTTTAAAGAAGAAGCAGGGAATAAATTTTTCCGATTAACACTCGGAAAAGAAGTGCGTTTAAAAAACGCTTATATTATTAAAGGTGAGAGTATTGTAAAAGACACCAAAGGAAAAATTACCGAAATACATTGTTCTTACACTACAGATACTTCGCGAAAAGTTAAAGGAACCTTACATTGGGTTTCCATAAAACACGCTATAAAAGTTGAAGTTAGAGAATACGACAGATTGTTTTTAGACGAAGCTCCAGACAGTCACCAAGACAAAGATTTTATGGAATTTGTAAACCCGAATTCATTAAAAGTTATTGAAGCTTTTGTAGAGCCGAGTTTAGAAAATGCAAAAAGAGGTGAACAATTTCAGTTTCAGCGTTTGGGTTATTTTAATGTTGATGAAGATTCTACAAAAGATAAAATAGTATTTAACAAAACTGTTGGATTGCGAGATTCTTGGGCGAAACAAAAATTAATTCAGAATACAAAAAATAACCAACAACAATCACAACGAAAACCAATTGATATTATAAAACAGTTGGGAAAAAAGTACACCAACTTACCTGAAGAAAAGCAGCAAAAACTAAAAGCAGAAATTAAGGAATTAGCAAAAAATGTGAGTTATGAAGAGTTACAGCCTTTATTTGGAACAGCAGTAAAAAAAGTTGGAACACGAATTGCTGTAATGATAACACTTGGTGTTTTACTTGTAAATGGTCAAGAACGGAATAGCGATATTGATGCGTTTATAGAAAAGGCTTTGAACGACAAAAATGAGTTGTTGGTTGTTGAGGCAATAGAGCTGATTTAACAAATAGCCATTTTAGACCTGTCAGGTTTTGAAACCTGACAGGTCTTTTTATTATTCTCCTTTTTTCATTTTATTCTGTTTTTTCATTTCCTCTCCAATAATGTTACTTGCAGTAAAACTTGCAACCATATCATTGAGCATATTAGAGCCTGCTTGAGGTGAATTTGGCAACAAAATTAAATTGCTATTTGTGTTATGCCCAATAGATTGAAGCGTATCATAATGTTGTGTTACAATAATAAGTGCAGATGCTTCTTGGGAGTTGATACCAACACTGTTCAGCACTTCTACAGATTCCTGCAATCCTCGAGCAATTTCACGTCGTTGGTCTGCAATACCCTGACCTTGTAAACGCTTACTCTCTGCTTCGGCTTTTGCTCTTTCAACAATAAGAATACGCTGTGCATCGCCTTCAAATTGAGCGGCTACTTTTTCGCGTTCGGCAGAATTGATTCTATTCATAGCCTCCTTTACTTGCGAATCCGGATCAATATCAGTTACTAAAGTTTTAATGATATCGTAACCGTATTCTATCATAACTTTGTTAAGCTCCTTTTTTACTGCAATAGCTACATCATCTTTTCTTACAAAAACATCATCCAATTTCATTTTAGGCACTTCAGCTCTTACAACATCAAACACGTAGCTGGTTATTTGATCGTGAGGATAATCGAGTTTGTAAAATGCGTCAAACACTTTATCGCGTATCACTTTGTATTGTACTGATACTTTTAAGCGCACAAATACATCGTCTAATGTTTTAGTTTCTATAATTACATCTAATTGCTGAATTTTTAAGCTTAATCGACCCGAAATTCTGTCAACTAACGGAATTTTTAATTGTAATCCAGCATGGCGAACACCCTGAAACTTACCAAAGCGCTCCACTATTGCAGCGGTTTGTTGTTTTACGATAAAGAAAACAGAAACAATGATTATTAATCCGACGAAAACAAAAGGAATATAATAAATAGACATAAGATATTTTTTAAATGGTTAAAATAATTAAACACTAATTTAAGTTATATTTGCGTCAATATCATTAAAAGAATCATGAAATTTAAGCATTATATATT
>JADFSQ010000051.1 GCA_022560715.1 Bacteroidota bacterium | reverse complement strand
AAATTGAAGCCTCATAATCTTTTATGTTAAAATATATATCGCCAAGTCCTTCATACAAAACGGTTAATTGCCAATTGGATAATGAGTTTTTATCTAAATCATTATAGGTTGTTATGCTTTCCTGATAATTTTTATTCGCCTCATAAGATTTTGCGAGTTTTAATCTAACTTCATTCGATTCAATATTTTGTAAGCTAATTCTATAATTAGTTATGGCAAGATCATACTGTTTCCATTCAAAATAAACATTCCCAAATGTTTCATATACTTCAGCATTCTGCTTTGAAGAACTCGATATTGCAAATGCTTCAGTTGCAAATTGGATGCTTTTGTCAGCATCATTTTTTAAATAGGTATCGGCAGAATCTATAAGTGCGTTAAAGAGAATAGGGTTTCCTCTAAACATCTTTGTTTTAAAATTTAAGGATTCGTTTGGTCTTACTTCTACTCTAATTCGTTCATTACTTTGAATTATATAGTACACAGTTTCAAAATCTTGATGCCTGATTACCAATTCATCGCCTTTTTTTACTTGTATAATAAAATCGCCTTGGGAATTAGTGGTTGTGTAAGCACCTCCATTTACTTCTATATTTACTTTAGGTATCGGTTTGTAAGTATCACTCTCTAAAACGGAGCCTCTGACTGTAAAAGATGTATTTCGCTCTTCAATCCTGATATCTTGAGAGATTCCAGACATTGAAAAGAATAAAAGAATTACAAAAAAAATATGTTTATACAAAGGTTTCATTATTATTTATTCGAATAGCATTAAATTGATATAAATCATTGTTGTCCTACAAAAGACATAAGACCGCTTCGCTGTTAGAGCAAAGAGTCAAGACTTATTTTTTGATAACTAACAATCACCTAAATACAAATCATGAAAACGTAAAATTGAATAGATTTCTGCATTACTCATTAATTCTCATTTTAAATAATTGTATTAGTAAATCAAAAATCTACAATCGTAAATCGTAAATGTTTTTCAATATAACAAACACAATGCTTTAGCGACTTACTTAATTTTTTACTTATACAACAATATAATATATGGTAAACTTACATACTTTACTCGAAAAAATAAAATGGTTTTTTATTGAAATAGCTCTTTTACAACACAAAATAGTAGCGTTTACTCATTTTAAATAGGCATTCACTCATTTAAATGCTCATTTTACTCATTTCAATTATTTTGATAATTATTTTGGCTCTATTTTTGTTTCATTATTTAAACCCAGATTATGAAAATTACTAAAACCTCTGTTGCCTTATTACTTCTGTTCTCTACATTTTCTTTTTCGCAAAGCGGACAAAAAAACTTTATAGACCAGCCTTATATTGAAGTTACCGGAACGGTTGAAACCGAAATTATTCCTAACGAAATCTATCTCAGAATTACACTTGACGAGAATGATAAAAAAGGGCGAATAAGTGTAGAAAAACAAGAAAACCAGATGCTTTCAAAATTAAGAGCTTTAAACATTGACCTGAAAAAGAACTTATCCGTTTTAGACTTTGAAGGATACTACAAAAAAAAGTTTTTAGCCACTAACGAAGTTGTTAAAATAAAGAGATATCAACTTATGGTAACAGATGGAAAAACTCTTGGCGAAGTATATAGAGCGCTTGATGAAATTGATATTTCTAACATCTCAATTATTAGGGTTAGCCATTCTGAAATAGAAAAATACAAAAGAGAGACAAAACTTAAAGCCTTAAATGTAGCTAAAGAAAAGGCAAACGATTATGCTGCTGCTATAGGTCAAACTATTGGCAAAGGGTTATTTATAAGAGAAAATCAAAATTACTCTTATGCAAATACCAGTAATCTTCTTGTAAGAGGAAATGCTTCAAAATTAGAGAAAATTGAAACCCTCAACTTTAAAGTAATTACCTTAACAGCATCTGTAATGGCACGATTTATATTAAACTAAACGAGAGAGCATCTATCTTATGGAATCTTTTTTAGTAGTTGATACCTGGGCATTCACAATCCCACTTTTCTCGCCTAACTCCAAAATTATATCCTAAAGTTAATTGATGAAAACCTCCATTGTTGAATACAACTGAATTGGCTTGATACGAATAAGTGTATGCAAAAACAAATTGGTTATAATCAATACCAATAAAAGGTGTAAAATACTGTAATTTTTGGCTGCTTACTCCCGAACCATCTAAAAACTCTGCTCCATCAAGACTCCTTCTATACGACAATCCACCCCAAATTTTTCCATAATCCATTTTTTTATAGGCTTTAAAATTAACATCGACAAAAGATTCTTGGGTAGCATCTCTGTACATAAACATCAATGAAGGTTCAAAACTCCATTCACTTTTATTTTTATGAAAAACGTTCCCGGCAGATATCAAGTAAGTCCTTAAATTTGTGAAACTAAGTCCTTGTTCATTAAAATTAATACCATCATTCTCTAACACATTTTTTATTGTAAAATGTGCGTAAAAATTCGTGTAATGGTAAGAAAAACCAAAATCAATATTAAAATTTGTAGCACTAAGTTCTATTCCGGAAATAATCGGGTCAAATCCTTGTGACAAAAAAGACGTTTCATCAAGTTTGTATTGAATAACACCTACGCTTAAACCAAAGGATAACATATTTAAGTCTATTGGGTTTCTGGAAAACATCAAGTGATGTGCATATGTTAAATAGACTCCATTTTGAGAATGGAATCCATTTCTATCACTATAAATAATAACTCCAACACCAGAACTCGATTCACCAATTCTTCCATTTACACTTAAAGTAGATAATTTTGGTGCATCATCTTGCCCAAACCATTGCTGTCGTGTTGTTAATCTAATTTTATTAGAATTACCTACTCCAGCCATAGAAGGATGAATAAGATAATAATTATCAGTTAGATAATCTGAATATATTGGTAATCCTTCTTGGGCAATACTAAACTGGACTAGTAATGTAACTATCCCAATTAAACAATGCTTTATTAATTTCATATCAATGTATTCTTTTTTATGTAAAAAGAGTTTAAAAAGACATATATCCTCTTTCACAATTTACCATAGCTGTCAAATATATAAATTTATTTTTTGTAACTATAATTAACTAAGATTTAAGTATTCTATAAGCTAACTCCATATTTCTTTTATTATTTTTGTAAAAACTAGTTTTAATGAATAAAATTAATGTCTCCATACAAGAAACCAGTAATCCGGTAATTTTAAAATTTGAAACCAACACCTTTCTAACACAATATGAAAGTTTCGAGTTTAATAACATAGATGACGCTAAAAACTCACCATTAGCACAGCAACTATTTCACTTACCTTTTGTGAAAAAGATTTATATTTCAGGTAATTTTATTGCTATAGAACGCTATGATATTGTTGAATGGGAAGATGTGCAAAACGAAGTCTCTACTCAAATAGAAGACTTCCTTAATGCTGGAGGAATAGTTGTTGAATCTTCTTCTGAAAAGAAAAAAATCCCTGTAACTGTTTATGCTGAAAGTACGCCAAATCCTTCAGCAATGAAGTTTGTAGCAAATAAAAATTTAGTGTCTTCAATGTTTGAATTTTCTTCAATAGATGACGCTAAAGTATCTCCTTTTGCGACTGCATTATTTAACTTTTCCTTTGTAAAAAGTGTCTTTATAGACAAAAATTACATTTCTATAACAAAATACGATGTTGCAGATTGGAATGATATTACAATGGAATTAAGAGAATTTATTAGAAGTTATATAGAGAATGGCAAAGAAATCGTTCTTGCAAATGCTTCTGAAATAACGAAAAACAATGGAACTTCTAAAGAAGAAGATTTTGAAACATTAGACGATATATCAAAAGAAATTGTAACTATTCTTGAAGAATATGTAAAACCTGCTGTTGCAAGTGATGGTGGCAATATTCAATTTGAATCGTATGATGCAGAAACCAAAACCGTAAAAGTAATTCTGCAAGGTGCTTGTAGTGGTTGTCCTTCATCAACAATAACCTTAAAAAATGGCATAGAAAATATGCTAAAAGAAATGCTAAAAGGTAAAGTTGAATTCGTGGAAGCTATTAATGGCTAACTTATTGTTTTGTTTAAATTACATTAGAACAGTGCAATCTTGAGTTCTTTTGTATACTTAAAATTCCCTAACTTTACATTATGAGATATTTTCCATTATTATTAATTATTGCTTTAATAAGTTGTAAAGGTCAAAATACAGAGTCTATGAAACATAAATTTACCAATGACCTCATTAATGAAACAAGCCCTTACTTACTTCAACATGCACATAATCCGGTAAACTGGAAAGCCTGGAACGACGACACTTTAGAGCAAGCCAAAAAAGACAATAAGCTCATCATAATCAGTATTGGCTATGCTGCCTGCCATTGGTGTCATGTCATGGAGCGTGAAAGTTTTGAAGATTCGTTGGTAGCCAAATTAATGAATGAAAAATTTACGAACATTAAAGTAGATAGAGAAGAGCGTCCAGATGTTGACCAAGTATATATGAATGCTGTCCAGCTTATGACAGGTCGTGGAGGTTGGCCATTAAATGTTATTGCGTTACCAGATGGAAGACCAGTTTGGGGAGGAACGTATTTTAAAAAAGAACAATGGGTGAATATTTTAAATCAGATTTCTGAAACCTATCAAAAAAAACCTAACAAGTTATTGGAATATGCCGACAAGTTAGAGCAAGGCATAAAATCTATAGACATTGTTTCCCTTAATAAAGATGAAGCTACTTTCGAAAACGAGTTTATTGAGAGCACAGTAAAAAAATGGTCCAAACAATTTGATAACAGAGAAGGCGGAATGAATAGGTCTCCAAAATTTATGATGCCTAACAACTATCATTTTTTATTGCGATATGCCTATCAAAATAACGACGAAAAATTACAAGATTATGTAAATCTAACACTTACCCAAATGGCTTATGGTGGCGTTTTCGATCAAATTGGTGGAGGCTTTTCAAGATACTCTACAGACATTAATTGGCATGTGCCACATTTTGAAAAAATGCTCTACGACAATGCGCAATTGGTAAGTTTGTATTCAGACGCTTATCTTATAACAAAAAACGAACTCTATAAAGATGTAATTGTTGAAACCTTAGCATTTGTTGAACGCGAACTCACAGCAGCAAATGGTGTATTTTATTCATCGTTAGATGCAGATAGCAATACCGAAGATGGTAAACTTGAGGAAGGTGCTTTTTATGTTTGGAAAAAAGAAACTCTTAAAACCCTTATTAACGATGATTATGATATATTTTCAGACTACTACAATATAAATAATTATGGGCTTTGGGAACATAAAAATTATGTACTAATACGAAAAGACGATGATAATTCCATTATAAAAAAACACAAACTTACCAAAGCACAGCTTCAAGAAAAAAAAGAAAACTGGAAACAGATTTTATTTTCAGAACGTGAAAAAAGAGATAAACCTCGATTAGACGATAAAACTCTAACATCCTGGAACGCACTCATGATAAAAGGTTATGTAGATGCTTATCGTGTATTGGGAAATGAAAACTATTTGAATTCAGCCATAAAAAATGCAAATTTCATTTTAAACATACAATTACGTGAAGATGGTGGTTTGTATCGAAATTACAAAAACGGAAAAAGTACCATCAATGGTTTTCTTGAAGATTATGCTGCAACAATAGAATCTTTTTTAGTGCTTTATGAAATTACATTAGACGAAAAGTGGCTTGATAGGTCAAGAGATTTAACCAATTATGCCATAGATTATTTTTTTGACGACTCTAATAAAATGTTCTTTTTTACTTCAAAAGAAGACACTTCGTTAGTTACCAGAAATATTGAATATCGAGATAATGTTATTCCGGCAAGCAACTCGATTATGGCAAAAAACCTGTTCAAATTATCACATTACTTTGATAATGAAACATATTTTAGAATAGCTACAACAATGCTTAATAATGTGAAGCCTGAAATTGAAAGTTACAGTTCTAGTTATTCAAATTGGTTAGATTTAATGCTGAACTATTCTAACGAATTTTATGAAGTCGCAATTGTTGGGCAAGAAGTTTTTGAAAAAATCAAAGAGTTAAACAATACTTACATTCCGAATAAAATGATTATCGGACGAGAAGCATATGACGCCTTGCTTGATAATGACGCTATTCTGGCGCGTATTTCAGGTGGTGCTTCTACTAGTTTACCCGCGATGGTAATGAAGCAGCGTCTAACTGAATTGCTCGAACTTGAAGAAATCTTTATTATGGACTCGATCTTCAATTCAGCACCAATTAGTAAAACAGATCCTGATTTTGCTGATTATCAGTTCATCGGTGCCCAAGACGCTCTTTTATACTACGCACCTAGTTCAGTTTCGCTAGATGAGCCAACTGCTGGTACCCAGTTCTCTTGGACCGGATTCACAGGGGCTACTCCTGCTGGTCATCGCATCAAACGCTTCAGAATGGAACAGCTTGAATCCGATCGTATTGAAGGGCAGATGGCATTTGATTATAAGTTAGTCGGACCAGACCTCGGCTACTTTTTCTCAGCTCTGATTAGCTAAACAGCAATACATAAAGGACACCGGTCCTTTATCTCCCATTAGATAAGAATTAGGAGATCGTCATGGCATCGTTCCAAGGTTTCTACCGCAGAGGCCAAAAGTATACTGCTGTAAGGCATATTCGTTTATCAAGCTCTGTAGTACTTGAGCCTGGTACTGAAATACCGTCCGAGAAGTTACCCATGAAAGAATTCCACCTAAGGAGTTTATTTAGTCGTCGGCGTATTGGTGTTACAGATAGCCCTTGGACTAAAAAGATGCTCGAGGGTTTAAACAATACGCGATCATTACCCGAACTAGAAAAAGTAACAGACCCCGAAACTCCTGATCCAGAAGAACTCGAAAAGGTAGACGATCCTGAAATTATTAATCCAGTAGATATTGTGGTTAAGGAAGGGGTAGAAAAGTCCGGACTAGAAAAAGTAACAGAGACTAATGGAGGGACTAATACGCCACCTTGGGTACAAAAATAATCTACCGATAGACCGACACCAAAAACCGACAAGGAACAAGGGCCTATCCCTTTTATTTAAGTTCAGGGGAGCCTCTGATTGATAGGAGATATTAAAATGTGTAAAGATTATAACAAGGTCTATTTAAGAACTATTAAAACGCCTCTTTCAGCAGAAAGGCGATCGACTTAAACCGCAGATAACCCGTAATGCTAGATCTAGTACTATCATCATTAGCTACGCAACGATTACACTATTATAAATTTTTAAAGGAAATAAAAAACGGTGACTGAAACTACTCGGGTTATTGGTCAATTAGAAGATTTCGTCGAAGTGTTCATTAAGAACCTCACAATCAAGGTTACCGACGAATTAGCCAGTGAGACCCCAAAGTTAACGACATGGGCGGCATCCAACTGGATACCATCAGTCGGATCTCCTCATGATGTCGTAGTTGGGTCTAAAATAGCAGTTGGTGCGGCTATCGATGCTCAAAACAATGGTAAAACTATTTTTGCAAAAACCTATAAGCTACCTCAGTTAGCCTTTGTAACGAATAATGTTCCTTATATTATCCCATTGAATGAAGGGTCGTCTACGCAAGCACCAAGCGGATTTGTACAAAATGCTATTGCTAAATCTATAAAATCAGTGATATAATTAGTGGATGCTATAGTGACGGTAATTTTATGCCAACAATCAATGAAGCGCGTGTTTTAATTTACGACGAATTTATTTCCGTTTGGAATAATGAGACCCCTTTTGATTTGGATAATAAATCTTTTACGGAACCTGAGAGTACTCCTTGGGTGCGCACAGTCGTTCGCAATACTATATCTAATCAAGATTCCCTAGGACCCGTCGGAATAAGAAAATTTTTACGAGTAGGATCAGTTTTGACCCAGATATTCACCCCAATAGATACTGGGGTTGAAGAATCTGATCGTCTCTCAGAAATTGTTCGTGGGATTTTCGAAGGGGTTAGGCTAACTGGCGGATTATGGTTTTTTGCAACTGACGTACGTGAATTGGGCCGTATTGGCGATTACTACCAAGTTACGGTTGAATCTACTTTTAATTATGAACAAACTAAATAGGAGGCCAATATGGGTCGCGTCTTAACTAACAATACAACTCTGAGTTATGCTGTTGAGGAAACTTTGGGCGTTTTGCCTGGAAGCCCGACTTGGTTTATCTTAGAACCTAATTCGATCGGTACTTACGGGGCTACTATTACCACAGTCGCACGTAGTCCGGTTTCACAGAATCGTCAACGAAGAAAAGGTACGGTGACTGATTTAGATAGTGCTGTTGAGTGGGAAGGTGATTTAACCTTATCCCATTTTGTCGATTTCATTGAAGGCTTTGCTTTTGCCGTCTCGGTTAATCAAGATTTAGACTTTTTAGGGGGTGATGTTACTGCTACTGGTTACACGGTCCCAGCATTAATAACGGCACAGGTTGATAAGCTTCATTTCACCTCTGGCGGTCCTATTAGCTTACTATTTTCGCGGAGCTATTTAACTGCGGCGAACAACGGGGTAAAAGAAATTACCAGTCAACCCGTAGCGACCGATACTGAAATTACTGTTTCTGGATTGACTATTGAGACTTCGCCGACTAATGCTACTGTGGATATCGCCGGTATTCGTCCTGAGACCGGTGATCTAAGTATTGTGGTTACTGGTTCAACAGCGGTCTTAACAAGTAATAATAATGGTGTCATTAATCCAATCGATTTTACAACTCTTGGTCTTACTGTTGGGCAGTTTATTCATGTCGGTGGGTTATTATCTGCTAATCAGTTTAGTGCCGGTACTGGTTATGCTAGAATCGTTACTATTGCTGTTCAACAGTTAGACTTAGATAAAATAGATACTACGTTAGTTACTGATACC